>DXHF01000099.1 GCA_019113605.1 Candidatus Paenibacillus intestinavium | reverse complement strand
TAAAGTAGCCACTAACTCATCAATAGCTTGTAAGTCTACTGTATTATTAAGCTCGCGATCCAGCTTCAATACCAACGCTGTCGGTGATGAGAAGCCAGCAGAATAGTGATCTTCGATGACATTAATCCCTTGCTTGGAGCGATAATGATCTTCAACTTCAATAAGATCGTTATAACTCAATACTCTGCTATAGGACAATGCAACAGGAATACATAAGGCGAGAATAATAACCAATGTAACAATCGGTCGCAATACTGAAAACTTCGATAAATTTGCCCATAAGCGACTGTCGCTATGACCTTCGAACTTTTTCACAGGCCAGAACATTTTTCGACCCATAATCGCCATAAAGAATGGATTTAATGTAAGTAATACGAGAATTAGTACAGCAACACCGATTGCTACTGCTGAACTTGAGCGATAAACTTGGAATTCCGCGAATAGCAGTGTAATAAAGCCGATAAATACAGCTAATCCACTATATATAACTGTTTTCCCCGCTGAAGAATACGTAGCTTTAATAGCTTCCAGAACATTGCTCGAACGACTAAGCTCTTCTTTGAATCGAGTAAATAATAGTATATTGTAATCCGTACCTATTCCAAACAAAATAACGACTAGAAATACTTGTGTAAAATTAGAAAACGGATAATTATAGTGATCAACTAACTGTGCAACAATACCCATCGATACGAGATAAGATACACCTACCGATAGCAATGAAATAAGTGGAACAATTGGCGAGCGGAACACAATAATAAGAACAATAAGTATAAATACGATAGCAATAACTTCTGTTCGCTGAATACCTGCCTGCGACGATTGCACAAAATCCTCTAGTACTAATCCTGTCCCTGTTAAATATGTCTCGATTCCCTCTTGATCAACGATAACATTCAAACGATCGGCTACTTCCGTAATCGTACCACTGTCCTGACTGACTGATAATTGCATCAAGATCGTAGTTCCATCCTCTGATGCCAATTGCTTCTCCGCAGCTTCATGGTCAAGATGCGTAGTCATCTCCAATATGCCTAACGTACTACTTTCTGCCTTTAACTGCTCAATGATATTTTCAATTTGAGCATATTGAGCTGTTGATAAAGCCTCATTACTACCACTATGAAATACGGAGATGATATCATAGGTCGACTTATCCTTATTTTGCATCTCATTCATTAACTGGGCTGCAATTTCACTCTGCGCCGAGCTTGGTATCGTTATTTGACCTTTCTCCCGTACAAGCTGATCCATATTCGGCATTATCACGAGTATAACAATCGTTATAACAATCCAACTTAATAAACTTATCGATCTAATATTGAGCCATTTCTTCACTTTAACTCCTCCTAAAACTTTTCATTGTCTTCTCGGACTAACTTCTCGCAAATGAAAAGTTACATCGGAAGCATAGACTAACTTTTTGTAACTTCCTGAACTACTTCTTATCAACAAAAAGTAGCTACGAAAGCATAAACCAACTTTTCATTGTCTTCTCGGACTAACTTCTCGCAAATGAAAAGTTACATCGGAAGCATATACTAACTTTTTGTAACTTCCTGGACTACTTCTTATCAACAAAAAGTAGCTACGAAAGCATAAACTATTGTACAGGAATGAACATTCATTCCTATTGTGTAGTAGAACCTATATTAGGTTCTTAGTCTTATTCTACATTTTTGAGAGCATCCCAGCAGGCTACTTCAGCATGGTAGAACAGCTCATCATTGTTTTCTAATATACCGTTGCGAATAAGTTTGAATAGATGTACAAACGCACCCCATACCATGCCAATTAATGCGTTCGCATCGAAGTTTTTGATGATTCCCTCTTTCTTACCATATTCGAGTACTTCGCGAAATACGTTAAGCATTGTGTTAAATTGATGTGAACTTTTTTCATCTAAGTACAGACCACCACAATGTGAATCAATAAATAATAATGCATGAAGGTGATCATTGGAAAAAGCAATTAGTTTCTTAAATATCCAACTGAATTGTTCCCTAAGCGGCAACTGATTCTCTGCTTCACCCATCACGATACTATTAGCTAAAGCCTCGACCCATTGCTGGTATAGTACATTGACTAGCTGCTCCTTGCTTTCAAAATAACGATAAATCGTCCCTGCACCTACATTTGCTTGTTCAGCAATCATCGGTACCGTTGTGCCATCATATCCTCGATCTGCAAATAATCGCAACGCTGCGCTGAGTATATCTTCACGCTTATTGTTAGCCATATCTTTCTCCTTACTTACGGAATGAATATTCATTCATTATAATATAACAATTAATTTTTCTTTGCAAGATTGAAAATTAAATGACAACACAAAAGATCTAAATTCGCTAGAATACGGAATTTAGATCTTCATTATTACTGCCATGTTCCTTATATATCCCGTTAAATGCTCAACACGCTTTTAAGCCATAGCAACTGCATGTTTAACTTCATCTTGCACTGAATTAGCCGCTGCTAATTCAAATGGAAGACATAGCGGCACACCCGTTCTAGGATCAGCGATAATATCTGCTTCGATACCAAATACTTCTCTTAATACATCCTTAGTAACTACCTCATCTGGTGATCCCTCACTAATGACTTTTCCTTGCTTTATCGCGACAATATGCTGCGCATATCGAGTAGCATGGTTAAGGTCATGGACAACCATTACAATTGTTCTACCTTGCTCGGTATTCAATTGTTGAAGCAACTTAAGTACCTCGAGTTGATGTGCCATATCTAGATACGTTGTTGGCTCATCTAGGAACAACATATCTGTACCTTGCGCAAGAGCCATAGCGATCCAAGCTCTCTGACGTTGACCTCCCGACAACTGATCGATTGGTCTACCATGAAATTCCAGCATTCCTGTCTCTTCAATCGCCCACTGAATAATATCCTTATCTTCCTTCGTCAGCGAACCAAATCCCTTTTGATAAGGGAAACGACCATATGAAATCAACTCGGAGACAGTGAGTCCATCAGGTGCTACTGGATTTTGTGGAAGAATAGCGAGATGCTTTGCTACTTCTCTCGTGGACATACCATGAATTGATTTACCATCCAGATAAACCATTCCTGTCTTTGGCTTAAGCATCCGTGCTAAAGCCTTTAATATTGTTGATTTTCCGGAGCCATTCGCACCTATCAAAGCAGTTATCTTTCCTTTCGGAATGATCATGTTTAGATCTTCTACAATAACTCGCTCGGAATAAGAAATATGCAAATGCTTGGTATATAATCTTTCCATAATGCTGCTCACTCCTTTCGTAACAAATATAATACTATTTGGTTAGAAGTTCTTTCAATAGCTCCTTATTTTTCTGTTTGAATAGCTCATTATGAGAGGACACCATTCCATTCGCTCTTGCATCTGGTGTAATAAATTGCTTCGCTTTGTTAATCGCATTAGCAGCATCCTGGAATGCTCCTGCTATAAGATGTAACTTACCCTCATGATGCAATATATCTCCAGCTGCATAAATACCCTCAATAGATGTTTCACTCATTGGAGTACCTGCAATCCAATAATCCTCTTCAAGCTTGATTTTCAATTCGCTTTGCTTCAGTAATTCCATCTCACGCTCATAACCATGGTTAATAATAACTTCATCAACTGCCAATTCCAATTGTTCATTATCATCATTTTTTTTCAATATGACACGTTCAATAGATTCATGATTATCTGCAGCGACTAGTGTCTCAATCGTTGTATTGAGCAACAGCTCTGCGGTACTATTACGAAGGCGTGATATCTCTGCCTCATGTCCTTTAAGCATGTCACTACGATAAGTTAGATATACTTTTTCGGCAATAGGTTCAAGCTCATTGGCCCAGTCTATCGCTGCATTTCCTCCGCCGGAAATTAATACGGTCTTGTCTTTGAAATATGCAAGTGATTTTACAGTGTAGTGCAAATTCGATACTTCAAAGCGTTCAGCACCTTCAATATTAAGCTTAGTAGGCTTTAATATACCGCCACCTACCGCAAATATGATTGTTTTGGAATAATGTTTCTCTCCGCTTGCCGTTAGCAGTTCAAATATACCATTCTCTGCTCTCGTTACAGAGATCACTTTCTGCCCAAGTACTAACTCTGGCTCGAATGTTCTTGCTTGTGACACAAGCTGTTCAATTAATTGTGCGCCAGGCGTAGGTTTCAAACCACCTACGTCCCATATCATTTTCTCAGGATAGATATGAACTTTTCCACCAAGATAAGGCTGAAACTCTATAATTTTAATAGTCAGCTCTCGCAAGCCACCATAAAAGGCAGCATATAAGCCCGCAGGTCCACCACCAACAATCGTCACGTCAAGTATATGTCTATTTTCCATTGTATGTCCTCCGTCTATATTAAGATTTGGATTTTGCTAACAGATATAAGAAATATGGTGCTCCGAGAACGGCCACAACAATTCCCGTTGGTATTTCAGATGGTTGTAATATTACGCGACCGACTGTATCCGATACAAGCATTAGCAAGCTTCCTACAAGTGCCGACGCAGGAATTAGAAATTGATGCTGCGGACCAACAATTCGTTTCGCAAGATGGGGGCCAATTAAGCCGACAAAGCCTATTCCTCCACTTACCGCTACTGAAGCACCAGAAAGTCCAACTGCAATCGCCAGTAAAATTATTCTCTCCCTCTCAATGGGAGCACCTAGCCCAGCTGCCATCTGATCTCCTAAGCTCAATACATTCATTATTTTCGCCTTATACATAGCTAGTGGTAGCAATATAACAATCCACGGAAGCAGGGAAAGCACATAACTCCAGTTCGCTCCCCAAATACTCCCCGCTAACCATGTGGCAACCATTTGATATTTATCTGGATTCAGCTTCAAAGTCAGTACTATCATCACTGAACTAATACCCGCTGCAACTGCAATTCCCGTCAGTATTAGTCTAATTGGCGAGATTCCTTCATTCTTCTTGTAAGCGAGAGTGTAAATTAATGCGGCTGTTACACCTGCTCCAATTAGCGCGATTACAGGTACTAGAAAAATTGAACCTATCGTTGCCGTTGTAAAGAAAGAAATATACAACATGACCATTAACCCTGCTCCTGCGTTAATACCTAGAATACCTGGATCTGCAAGTGCATTTCGGGAAATACCTTGTAGAATACAACCTGATACGGCAAGCCCTGCACCGACAAGCATCGAAATGACAATACGAGGTAATCTAAATTCGAATAAGATAATTGATTGTTGTTTCGTTCCATAGCCGAATAGTGTTTTTAGCACCGTTATAGGTCCCAGCTTCATATGCCCACTGTTCATACTAACTATGAAGGCTATAATAATAAGTAGAAGCATAACAGCTAGAATGACGATGGATTTTTTCTTTCTCTGTCTAGATGCAACAAATATCTGCGAATGTTCCATCTACAATTCCCTCCTCTCTTTACGTGCAAGATATAGGAAGAAGGGAACACCGATTATGGCGATAAGAGCTCCTATTGGTGTCTCATATGGGGGATTAATCATTCTTGCGCATAGGTCAGCTAACACAACTAGCAAACTACCAAGAATTGCTGAGCAAGGGATAATCCATTTGTAATCGACGCCAACTAGATAGCGTGTTAGATGGGGTATAATAAGACCAATAAATGCTACTGAACCTACAACCGACACCGCTGAGCCAGCTAGAATAAGTACTACAATAATCGCTACAAACTTAACAAGCTTCGTTCTTTGTCCAAGACCAGCAGCAATATCTTCTCCGAGGCTTAGTAGCGAGATTGATCTGGAAAGGATCATCGCTGTAATTAATGCTCCAACAACCCACGGTAGCATTATTTTCAGTTGATACCACTTCGTCCCAGCAACTCCTCCCGCATAGAAATAGGCAAGATCAAGCCCGATTCTAAAGTAGAGCGCTATTCCCTGACTGAGAGCAATAAGTAGTGCACTGACTGCTGCGCCGGCAAGAACTAGTCTTATAGGCGTTAGACCTCCTACTGCAATTGATCCAACACCAAATACCATAACAGCTCCTATTGCCGCTCCGATAAAAGAAAAAATAATAAGCGTGGAGAAGGAAAGCCCAGGGAAAAACGCAAAGCAAAGTGCGATGACAAAGCCTGAACCCGCATTAATTCCAAGTATGCCTGAGTCTGCCATTGGATTACGCGTCATCCCCTGCATAATTGCTCCCGCTACCGCAAAGCTGGCACCAATCATCGCTCCTCCAATAACACGTGGAAGGCGCAGTTCCTGTATAATATTATGTTCTGTGATGTTGGGATTAAATTGGAATATTGCTTCCCATACTAACGATAAAGGAATCTTTGCTGCACCAAATGAAACAGACAGAGCCATACTAAATAGTAATGCTGCTAATCCTCCAATTAATATGAATGTAGCCGTAATTGGACGAGTTCTTAGTTTCACAGATGTTGTAGTTGTCATACCGTTAGATTCCTGTATAGCTGCCATCTTGCTCTCCCTATCTGTTAATTTATCGTTTAAGACTATCCATTAGCGCTAGTAATCTAATTAAGCACCGAATTGGGCCTGATGTAGACGACTATAAATCCCTTGAGATTGTAGTAGTTCAGCATGCTGTCCTTCCTCGGCTATTCCTTGTTCAGCAACAACAATAATGCGATCAGCATTTTTGATCGTTGCTAGACGATGTGCAATAACAAGTGTTGTACGTCCTTCTGACAGCTCTTCTAGCGCAGATTGAATAGCTGTTTCTGTTTCTGTATCCAAAGCAGAAGTTGCCTCATCAAGAATAAGAATTGGAGGGTTTTTCAAGAACATTCTTGCAATCGATAACCGTTGCTTCTGCCCACCAGAAAGCTTTACTCCACGTTCTCCAATCAAAGTGTCCAATCCATCAGGCATTGCCTCAATCGTATCAACTAATTGTGCACGGCGGGCCGCTTCCCATATTTCATCCTCGTTGGCATGAAGTTTTCCGTAAGCAATATTTTCACGAATAGAACCATCAAACAAAAATACATCCTGCTGTACAATTCCGATATGAGAACGTAAAGAATGAAGAGTAAGATCACGTATATCCTGACCATCTACAGAAATAGAGCCCTCCGTTACATCATAGAAACGTGGAAGCAAGGAACAAAGTGTCGTTTTACCTCCACCGGACGGACCTACAAGCGCAACTGTCTCTCCTGCTGCAACATTAAGATTAATATTTTTCAACACCGAGTCCTTGTCATCATACGTAAAGCTTACATTAGAAAATGAGATATCTCCCTTAACTTGATCTAAATGAACCGCATTCGGCTTATCATCCACATCGGGTACAGTTTCAAGCAGTTCCAAAAATCTACGGAAGCCTGCAATTCCCTTCGGATAAGTTTCAATAACGGAATTTATTTGCTTAATTGGACCTAAGAAAACATTCGATAACATCACAAAGGCAATAAATTGACCGTAGCTCATTTGTTGATTTATCACAAACCATGTTCCAAAAATCAATACAAAAATGGATACAAATTTCATTAACACAAAACTAAATGATGAGTTCCATGCCATAATACGATAAGCTATTAATTTTGAAATTCTGAATCGATTGTTGTTATCCGCGAATTTTGCGATTTCATAGTCTTCATTAGAAAAAGCTTGAACGACACGAATACCACTTACATTATTTTCAACTCTTGCATTGTAATCTGCGACATCTGAGAACATACGAGAAAAAGCTTTAGACATTTTCTTGCTGAAATAAAGCGACAAGTAGATCATTAACGGTACGATTACAAAGGTGAGCACCGCTAGCTGCCAATTAATACCGAGCATAATAGCAAATGCTCCTGTCAGCGTCATAATAGCAACAAACAAATCCTCTGGACCATGGTGAGCTATTTCACCGATATCCATCAAATCATTGGTCATACGAGAGACTAAATGTCCCGTCTTATTGTTATCAAAGAAACGAAAGGAAAGTTTTTGGACTCGATTGAATAATTGCTTTCTCATATCTGTTTCGATATTAATGCCAAGCATATGGCCCCAATATGTAACAACATAATGTAAGGCTGAGCTAATCATATAGATGATAAGTAATCCGATACATGCGTATAAAATCCAATGCCAATTACCGCTTGGCAGTAGATCGTCAACAACACGGTTAACTGCAATTGGAAAAGCTAGTTCTAATAAAGCTGCCAATATCGCGCAACTAAAATCAAGAATAAATAACTTCTTATACGGGCGATAGTATGCAAGAAAGCGACGAAGCATGTTGTTCCTCCTTAAGCTAGTAGTGTCATTTGTTAAACAATTGTTCACATATAACCATGATAACGATTCTCATTATCATGGTTATATGTGAACTATAAGTTAAAATGAATGTTTATGCAATGCACTAAATAAAAATATCTTTTGTACAAAATATTATTGTCCTGTACGAAGGGCATAAATGGAGTGACTGATTATAAAGAAAACCGGAGGTTGTAAGTACCTTCGGCTTTCTCGCATTCTATACTGTTGAACATAGTTAGCTACTCTGTAAGTGGAAGTTCGCTTCATATTTGAAGTCGGATAAACTACGAAGTCAATCATCGTCATCATAGTCCGCTTTTTGAACTACCGCTATTATTTCTTGCTCTCTACTAATAGATTAGTAACCGTCTCAAGCTGCTGCTCAAGAGAATATGGATCTTCCATAACAAATTCATCTCCAAATTCGCCGTACATATAAACATTGCCTTTCTTAACAGCCTCAACACTATTCCACATTGCACTACTTAAAATTTCATCTGCATCTTCTTGGGAGTTAATATATACAAAAATATGATCACCCAAATATTGTGGTAAAACTTCTTGTGATACCAATTCAAAGCCTTCAGTCATTTGTAGAGCCTGCTCAGTTGGAGGCAATTGAAGCATACTATAAATTGTCGGAGCTCCGTAGTTTCCACCCTTAGCTGCTAGTACAAACAGCGCTTTGGAACCGATCTGTACAATGGATACCGTCTCATCATCTTTAATAATCCCTTTAATCTGCTCTCTAGCTTCTACTACACTTGCTTCATATTCTGTAATCCATTGCTCGGCTACATCCTGCTTACCGAAGATTTCGCTAATTCTTCTGAATTTCTCAATAGGATCAGCGGTGGATAAACCTTCCCAATATGGAATGAATACGGTCGTGCCGACCTTCTCATATTGCTCAATATTATCTTCAATTGATCCAATAATTAAATCTGGCTCAAGTTCAAGTAATTTCTCCAAATTCATTGGAAAAGCACCTAAGTTTTCAATTTTTGAAATGGTATCCTCTGAAATACCAGCTTTCTCAAACCAGCCCTCGTCTAACATACCTTCTCTAACGCCAATTGGCATAATACCCAACTTAAGCAAATGTCCCATATATTGATCAGAAGCCACTCGTTGTGGATCTGCTGGAATTTCCACATCTCCTTTTAATGTCGATACAATTCTTGTGGCTGCTTGTTGTGTTGTCGTGTCTACTGCATTGTTATTTTGAGAGGATGCAACCCCATTATTCGCTACAGTTTGCGAATTTCCATTTGCATTTTGCACGTTAGAGCACGCGCTCAATAACAAAGAGAGACAAAGCATCACCGTCATTGCTGTTACTTTCATATTTCTGTACATCTTAATATTCACTTCCCCTTCTAATTGATAATGATTTTCATTACTAGTAATATTGTAGCGTCTCAATTTAGAAGGGAGAATAGCATATTTTCTTCTGTAGGATGGCAATTCTTCATCTTTATTCGTTCTTAACCATTTTTTCTTATATTGGATTGGGGATATCCCTTCCATCCGCTTAAAACTACGACTTAAGGAATATCCGTCGAGATAGCCTACACTTTCAGCAATTTCCTGTAAGGTGGCATCTGTTTGAAGCAATAGTTTTTTGACATGGTCAATTCGTAACTCACCAAGATAGTGAATAGGACTCGTGTTCATATGTAGCTTAAATATTTTAGATAAATACCCTACGCTGCATTCAAGATCTCTAGCCATCGTCTCTAGAGAAATGGCTTCAGCATAATGCTCTTGTATATAATAAATAGCCTGTGTCGTTAAATCCGGTCTAATCGGTTCAATCCGTTGAATTTCCATTTGACGAAGCAACTCAACAATAAATTGATACATTAACGCCTTAACATGTAGCTTCTCCCACTCATTCTTTTGTTGCCATTGTTGAAGCATACTGTCCATACTTTTGTATAAGGGTAAAGGATAAAGGGGTTCAAAGGCGTACTGTGAGTGAAATAAGCGAGTATTATCCCATAATTCAATTAATTCGCGACGAGCAGGGAGCGCTAATACAGCTTTATATAGAACCATATAATATTCAAAACCCGTTATTGAAGTAATATCGAGTCGCAAACCCTTTCCTCCATGAAAAAGATAGAATCGTTCGACTTGTTGAGTATGTTCATTTATTCTCAACTGTGCACTTCCACGAACTGAATATAAGAAAGTACTTGTCGGAAGCTGATAGTTAATTAACTGCTCACCCACTTCCAATTTAATATGACGAACATCAATAATTTTTATGTAGGCATGATTCCATAATAGAA
>DXHF01000098.1 GCA_019113605.1 Candidatus Paenibacillus intestinavium | reverse complement strand
TCGTGATTAACTTCATGATTAAACATCGTGATTAACTTCATGATTAAACATCGTGATTAACTTCATGATTAAACATCTTGCTTAACTTCATGGTTAAGCTTCATGATTATGCTTCGTGATTAACTTCATGGTTAAACATCGTGATTACGCTTCTCCTTAATGCTTCGTGCTGAGGTTCGCTCGTGTACTAGTGCCGTACACGTTGCTAGGTGATGTTTCATTGACTTCATCGCTTATTCGACTCGACTCTGGAAGTACGGTTGTTGAAACATGATTATAAGCTTCGTGCTGAGGTTTGCTTGTCTACTCGTGCCGTACACGTTGCTGGGTGATGTTTCATGGGCTTCGGCTTGCAACATTTGTTAATTTTGTCCCGTTCTATAGTTAACAAGCTGTATAATATTTACATAAAAAGGAGAATGAATATGAGATATTACTCCATTTGTATATTAATCGCGTTACTATTACCGGGTTGTAATTCCCAGCATAATACAGTCAGTACTGTCATCGTGACAAAGATGCCTGAACAAGTACCAGATGATTTCGCTTTTTCTGTCCAATTTGGAATCAATAGCAAAAATGTTATTGATACTTACACAAGCACTGTTATTAAAGATCTCATAATTGATGGAATTGCAGAAACAAATTTTTCCTTTACAGATGAAGAACTGTATCTTATCTATGAGGTAATGAAGAGTCACAACGTTTTAGGAACAAAGGATTTCAATAGTAATAGTCAATGTAATGTTATTCCTTATTCCGAGGATACATGGAAAATTTCGATCGATGGCGAAGAAAGATCATATTATTGGTCAGGGCAATTTTGTGAGCTAACTGAAGACGCGAAGCACTTTCTTGAATTACGTAAATTCATCTGGGATATCGTTACCGAAAGTGATTAATTCAAAGCATTACCCGAAGCTAATGGTGCTTATTTATAAAGAAAACTTACAATTACGAGCCAAACCATCTTTTCAATAATATAAAAAATGAGCTAAAGGATCGGTTAAGATCACCTCTAGCTCAATTTATTAATAAGATAGTATAAGTGCTTATTCACTACTACATTTTACGATAGAAGAAAGTATCGACCGTCTCGAATTCGTACTGCGATGGCGTAAATATTTGTTCTGTGCTTCCGACAAACAATATGCCACCTTTTTTCAATGCTTTTGAAAATTTATGATATAACTCATGCTTCGCTTCTTCCGTGAAGTAGATCATCACATTACGACAAACGATCAGATCAAAATCACGATCAAATGTATCAAACAATAAATTTTGTTGTTTGAAATGGACCGCTTTTTTCAATGAATCGACGACAGAATAAACGCCCTCGTCTTCTTGAAAATATTTTCCGCGGAACATTTGCGGAACATCACGAATCGAACGATCAAGATAATAGCCTTGCGTTGCTTTAGCTATTACGCCTGCATCAAGATCTGTTGCTAACAACTGCGTCTTTTGCAGCGCATGTAGTTCATCTAATATCATTGCCAGCGTATAGGGCTCTTCACCCGTAGAACAAGCTGCACTCCATATTTTTAAGCGACTTTGAGCTTGAATCATCTCGGGCAAAAACTTAGCTCGCAACGTTTCCCAACGCTGTGGATTTCTCCAAAACTCTGACACATTAATCGTCATCCGATCAAGGAATTCATCTAGCAACACTTTATTTTTGGATAACTCCTGAAAATAAGCATCAAATGTTGCATAACCATGTTTCGTCCGCAATGTTGTTAGACGTCTTTTCATCTGCGCTTCTTTATATAAAGAAAGATCAATATCGGTTTTCTTCTTAATTTGTTCTATGAATCTAGAAAAATCCAAATCTTCTGACATAACCTAACCTCCAAAGCTCATGTTAAATCCAGCGTTGAATCGTATGCTCAAATTGTACTAATTCGTTCTCATTGAAAAACAATTGAATCTCTCGTTCTGCATTTTCCGGAGAATCAGAGCCATGAATAAGATTAAAATTAGTATGGACCGCAAAATCAGAACGTATCGTACCAGGAAAAGCTTCCACAGCATCGGTTTTACCGATCATAGCTCTCGACAAAGCAATAACATTGTCGCCAGACCAGACCATTGCAAACACAGGTCCTGAAGTAATAAATTTGAGCAAAGGCTCATAAAATACTTTCCCCTTATGCTCACCATAATGTGTTTCCGCTAGTTCAGTCGATATCATCATGAACTTAGCGGCATTAAGTTGCAGCCCCTTCTTCTCAAAACGTGCTACAATTTCACCAATCAAACCTCTTTGCACGCCATCTGGCTTAATCATTAAGAACGTTTTCTCCATAATATAGACCCCTTCCGCTAGTAGGCGGTATATTAATAATTGCGTTTCCCTACAAAATGAGCAATATCAACAAGGTTCTTCTTGGCCGGAATCGAAGGCAGTTCTTCAAGTACCGCAAGTGCTTTCGCAATATATCGATTTGCCATCTCTTCAGCTAATTGAGTTCCCTTACTATTACGAATAAGCTGAATTGCTTTTTTGGTGTTAGCAGTAACTCCATTCGCATGGATATTATGAATTTCGATTAATAGTTCATCACGGATAGCATCATCCTGAAGTGCAAGAATAACAGGTAACGTTATATTACCTTGGCGCATATCTGACCCAGGTGGCTTACCGATCTGCTTCTCTGTACCATATAGATCAAGAAGATCATCAATAATTTGGAACGCCATCCCCACATTGTATCCATAACGATATAACGCATTATATTGCTGTGGTGTACAGCCCGCAACGATACCACCTAATTGCGTACTGATAGCAAGCAATAATGCTGTTTTTCGACGAATACGTAAGAGATAGTTGCGTACTGTTTGATCAGTATTGAAGAAATCACGAATTTGTTCCATTTCTCCAATACACATTTGAACAAGTGCTTTTGAAAGCATCATATGTACATCTTTATTATGAATTTGTGAAATCTGCAAAAGAGCTTTTCCATGAATATAGTCGCCAGTATACATCGCAATGCGATTATCCCACTTGGACTTCACAGTTAGCTGACCTCGGCGTGTCTCGGCATCGTCAATAACATCATCATGAACAAGCGAAGCCATATGGATTAATTCCAAAGTTACAGCCACCGTCTTCAGTTCATTCAAGCTATACGCACCGAATTTTCCACCTAACAAAACAAAAACTGGGCGAATTCTTTTCCCACCAGCCTTGAGTAAATGGAGTGCTGCCTCAGATAATAGCGGCTGCTCATCAGTGACAACTCGTTCTAGCTCATTCTCTATTTTGTTAATGTCGCCCTTCATCTTGGCGTATATTTCTAATAGTTTCATGATCTCACCTTTTGAATTACTCTAGGTTACTATATAACATAGCTTCTAACTTGATTAGTTTTTACTACCGATATGCAATGCAGCTACACCCCAGAAAAAGTTTTTGACAAAGACATTAACAGCTCCAACTTTCTCAAATAGCTGACGTAACTCTTTAGCATCCATAAATAATTTCAGAGAATCTGGAAGCCATTTATAAGCGGCGAACTGTTTGGCAAACATTTTTCCTAACAAAGGAACCATTTTTTCGAAATATAAGTAGTACATAAATTTGAATGGTTGCGCCTGAGGCTTGGACATTTCAAGACAAACTATTTGTCCACCTGGTTTCACAACTCGAAGCATTTCTGCAACGACCTGTTCATAATCAGGTACATTTCTTAGACCAAATCCAATTGTTACATAGTCAAACGAATGATCTTCGAACGGAAGCTCCATCGCATTTCCTTGCACAAGTGTAATCTGTTGACCCAATCCAGCTTCAGCTACTTTTTGGCGTCCTACTGCAAGCATTTGCTCACTGAAATCAAGCCCTGTTATGTGACCAGATTCACTCGCTTTGGCAAGATCAATTGTCCAATCGCAAGTTCCACAGCATAGATCAAGTGCCGTTTGACCCCTTTGCATGTTCATGATCTTCATCGTCTTTTTACGCCATACTTTATGTTGTCCGAAGCTCATTAGATCGTTCATCATATCGTATTTCGGTGCAATGGTCTCAAATAGATCATGAACATGGCTTTTTGGATCATTTAAGTTATTACTAATCATTGTGCTTCAACTTCTTTCATCGAAAAATTACCAAGTTGATGTTTCATATATTCAACTGTCTGAGCAAATTCGTTCTTAAGTTCTATAAGCTGCTCTGCTTCAAGTATACTAATTACCGCTTCATAAGCTGTATGTAAATAATCAAGCATATAGCTACGTACATGGTACTTGTCTACTAATAATTTATAGCTATTCTGTTGTAGCATTTTCTTTTCTTCAGCCGAAGTGACCATATTATGTAAATTCCAATATGCAAAACTACGAGCGTATCCACCCGCTCCGAAAATATTTCCCAACTCATCATGCATTACTTCAAACGCCGTAACTTGTTGTAATAGTTCTTTCCATACTTTCGCAATAGGCTGACTCAAATATTTTTGAAATGGAACAAACAATTCACTTTTCAGCGATATTCTGTTCATTAAGTAATGTTCTGCCGTTAATGAAGCCGATTCAGCAGCTGTATAGAAAGTAATTTTCAAACGATTAACATCTGCAACCGCTTTACTTAATATGGAAATCAATTCAATTTCACCTTTAACAGCAAGCAATTGATAAAATCTCGCGCTAAAGAAATCTCCCGCCAAAATTTTCAATTGTCTGGAACGCATTTGCGTTTCTGTTCGTTGTCCAGTCTCCGTGTCAACAAGATCATGCGTATCCATACCAAGTTGAACTAAAGCGGTCACAAGACTAAATAATTCACTACGTTCTCTCGTCTCTTTAGATTGCGCTAATACAGCATATAATAACTGTAATCTAGGCTCCGAATACGACGGTAGTTCAGTATGAGCGTGGATCATATCGTAGCTTACGTATGGCTTAGCCGCATCCGCTACAGAGTATTTTTTCATCTATGAAGCCTCCGTACAAAATTAGGTTATATCCGCATAACAATGCTAATCATTATAACACAAATATGATTTGTTTCCTAGAAAGGTTATTTGCAATTGGATCGGCTAACTAGAGTCTCTATTGTTGTTGCCAATAAATTGTCTTTTTGATCCGTAATCTTTGCTCCCACTCAGGGTCAATTAGCCATTGCAGCTCTCTCAGTTGCTCAATTCCATTCTCTAACCATGCATCATTACGATACAGATTACAAGTCAAAATTATGACACTATCGTTTCGATTGAGTTGATCTTCCATTACTTTTATCTTCAACTGTTCAATATTCAATGTACGTTCAAATGCGAAAGAAACAAACTGCGGAAACTCAGCGTAGACAAATTGCTCTGCTGTCTCGTTATCTTCGACTGAGAGCACTACCTCCAGAACATCTCTATTCAAACTTACTTTAGATAAATGATCTGTATTTATATAGTTACTTATCACATCAACGATGTTGTCATTATTCAACTTCACCTGCTTCATATGCATTCCCGCGCTTACTGATAGCTGATTATATGAATCTTCATTCGTTTGCAGCATACTGTAATATAAAATAAGACTAATGATTAGCGTTATCATCGATCCTAGTAATAAGCCCTGCATATGCTTCAACCTACTACCCCCCAAACTTTTTATTGACTACTTAAGACATTTACAGTAAATAAAAAGTAGCATCGAAAGCTTAAACTCTAGTGCAGCTTATCTATAGTGTACGGTAGTAGTACGAGCAATATTCATTTTCACAGAAAAATCCCAACAGAGACATATTTGTCATCTATTGGGATCCGATATTTCTAATCATACTATTCATCTGTATGGACGGTACCATATTTCGTCAAGACGGTAGCTTTACCGCGAATTTTAATTGCTGATGTATGATCAGTGAACTGACAGATAAGTACTTCATTCTTATCAAGTTTTTCAGTATGATGAAATTTAGTATCTTGACCTCTCGTCAGCCCCATTACGGTTACGCCTTGATCTTTGGCTTTAATTACTACATAATCACTTGCCTGTTGCTCCATCTCATTCCCTCGCCTTCTTGAAGACAATCTAGCTTACCTCAAAGAATTATATTAGAATCAACTCTATTGTGCAATGCTTAGCTCAAAAAGATAATGTTTTCTATTAAAAAGAGGCTTCTTCTCAGTATACAGAATATACGAAAAGTAGCCTCTAAATTGCAATTATTGTTGAGCAACTAACTCTTTAAGTTGCTTACCAGGTTTAAATGCAGGAATTTTGCTTGCAGCGATATCGATTTCTTGTCCCGTTTGAGGGTTGCGACCTTTACGAGCTTGACGCTCACGCACTTCAAAGTTACCAAAGCCAACAAGTTGTACTTTATCTCCACCTTGTAATGCTTCACCGATTGCTTCAAATACTGCATCTACAGCTTTACCAGCATCTTTTTTGGAAAGACTAGAAAGCTCAGAAACTTGGTTAATCAAATCTGTTTTGTTCATTGTTTCACCTCCTTAAAATAGGTAGTCCTTTATTGAGTACTTTATTATTCCTCATATTGACCTGTTTTTTTGAAATATATACCTTTTTCGCAATAAAACTATAGTAATACAGCAAAAAGACAATTACAAGTAGGGAAGTAAACTAAATCACATTTATTGAGCATAACGCTAATGCTTCTAATGTACTAGGAACTTTAGAACTAATTACTTGTAAATTGTGCGGAATTTCATTGTTTTGTTCTGATAAGTAATGTTGTAAGTAGATCGAAAATGAACTTTTTCAGAATTAGTCCAGCGGAATTCAACTTTCGTTATATGTATCATCAATATTTCCGGTTCAACGTAGTAAGCATATCTCGACGAGATCAAAGCTTCTGACGAACGGACACAGAAGCCGTTATTTGTGAAATTTAAGATCTAATCGCATTCTAACGGACATACAGGTCGTTATTCGTCCTAAATGAAGCCCAAATGCATCAAATAGAGCGGTATAAGTGCGCCTGAGTCCGGTTAGGATCGATAATAGAGGTATACACAGTAAATAAGGTTTCAGATGTCCGCTAAAGTACGACGGATAGTACAGAGGAGACAAATATTGTACATTAGGGAAGTCAAAAAAAGGCCAGTTTTGAGGGCTCAAAATTTCTCTGGTTTTGCAATTTTAATTGATGCTACTTCTCCGCAGTTTTTACAAAATGTATATATTACCGGGGAACCAAAAGTGAACATTTTTCCTATAGGCTTGACTTTAGCATACTCATTGTTCACTTCACCTTTAGCAAAAGTAGTACTTCCACAAGCTTTGCAAGTTAAGTTTTCTTGATTCATAGTAACCACCCTTAATTAATTTAATATAAATTAATACGAATTATCCCAATGGAAGTTTCTCCCTTGAGCTAACATGTCCCTTTAACGGAACTTCGATATTATTGTTATCATCCGATTTAGGATGAAGATTATTTTCAATTATAAAAAAACGATTAAAAATACCTACTACTCGTATTTTATTATCTACCTCTCCAAAAATTTTTGTTTCTGCTGTCATAAAAATAAGCTGATGTGTGAGACTTGATGATTGCAAGTCATAAATAGTATGAAAGCAATTTGAGCTTTCGGAACTGTCACATTTTAGACCATGGACCTTATGGAGGTAATAAAAATAATCTTGAGTACTTGGTTTTGTATAAACCATCACAATTAATAATATGAAAAATATTAGGAAAACAATTTTTTTCTTAATAAAGACACCCCAATTATTATGGGTAATACTACCATAAAAAAACTTAATTTAACTTCCAAATAGTTCAACAAGTCAACTCGCACAATAAACAAATTTGACTTCCATACCTTATGGGTAATTTCTACATATCGGTTAAGTAATGGATAGAAAACAAAATGTCGCAGTATGAAAAAATACGATGAAAACATTTTAATTTATGCACTTCATACAGAGTGCGACAAGACAGGTACTAGGGTACGAGTGATCGATGAGATTTCAATCCACGCACTCCATACAGAGTGCGACAAAGGGCAAACTTCCGTATCGGGTTAGGGAGGACTAATATTTCAATCCACGCACCTGCGTAAGGTGCGACAGCCGATTGTTGTACCGCTAGATAAGGCACTACAAATTTCAATCCACGCACCTGCACGAGGTGCGACCTACTCACCTTGCGATATTACAGAGGTTACGCTAATTTCAATCCACGCACCTGCACGAGGTGCGACGTGAGTAGTATATAACCAGAGCAAAACATTTGAATTTCAATCCACGCACCTGCACGAGGTGCGACAGCGAATTTTGGGGATTTTGACCTCAAAATTCGATAATTCCTTATTAAACTATTGTAATACTCTAGCACCTATCACCATTTGAGATCAATACATTGGAAACCAATTTTAAACTAGTGAAAATTTTGGTGCGAATCTACTAGGGAATTCATGTGAGCTTGGCATTCGCACCAGCAAAATGATCCCCATCGGTTTAATATCAAACCTTCAATTATACTTAACTTTACAATGTCTTGAAATGAAGTTCTTAGCATAATACCATCTTAACATAATAACTACACTTGTTATGTATTTCATGTCATTTTACGGGAAATTATTAAGATCAATTTAGCATACTCCGGTGCATTAGCGAAAAGAACTAATCACCCTCCGACGCATCAGTGGAGAGAACTAATTGCTTGTGGAGAAGCGAAGCGTCCGTTTTTGTCCTCGGATTTTCACCGCTATCCCCATTTCAATAAATCCTAGGACAACGGCGATCGGAACAGCTATTGGTTCTCGGAGCGACCCTAATTCAAACAGCTATTGGTTCTCATCAAGTACACTAGGTGAACATAAAAAAAGCAGTCACAGCGACGAATTTGTCGACTATAACTGCTTTTGTTCACATCTTATTAGAGGATGATCGCAATTAAGCCACCTGATCCTTCGTTAATAATTCTACCAAGCGTTTCTTGAAGCTTATAACGTGCGTTGTCTGGCATCATCGCAATTTTACCTTGAATACCTTCACGCACAATATTGTGTAAAGAACGGCCAAATATATCGGATTCCCAAATTTTAATTGGATCGTTCTCAAAATCCTGCATTAAGTATCGTACAAGCTCTTCACTTTGTTTTTCAGTGCCGATGATTGGAGCAAATTCAGACTCCACATCTACACGAATCATATGGATAGAAGGTGCTGTCGCCTTCAAGCGAACACCGAAACGAGAACCTTGACGGATCAATTCCGGTTCATCAAGTGCCATTTCTGCAAGTGATGGTGCTGCAATGCCGTAGCCGGTTGTTTTCACCATTTCGAGTGCTTCTGAGAAGCGATCGTACTCTTTTTTCGCATGAGCGAATTCTTGCATTAAAGATAGCAAATGATCTTTACCACGAATTTCTACGCCAACTACTTCCATTAGTATTTGGTCGTATAGTTCATCCGGAGCGTATAGATCAATCTCAGCAACGCCTTGACCCATATCCATACCACTTAACCCTGCACGACTAATAAAGTCATATTCAAGGAACTGTTGAACGACGCGATCTACATCACGCAATCTTTTAATATCCTTTACTGTGTCACGTACAGAATTTTCAAAGTTGCTGCGTAGCCAATGCTGCTCAGCAAGCACCATAACCCAGCTTGGAAGATTGACATTCACTTCATGAACAGGGAATTCATATAGTACTTCACGTAATATCGCAAGTCCTTCTTCTTCGTTCATTGTTGCAACGCTAAGTGCGATTACCGGAATATCGTACTTGTCTTGCAGCTCTTGGCGTAGAGCTTGAGTCTCCTCACTGCGTGGGCGGGTGGAGTTAATAATAACTACAAATGGTTTACCTACTTCCTTCAGCTCTTCAACTACTCGCTCCTCAGCTTCCACATAAGAGATGCG
>DXHF01000097.1 GCA_019113605.1 Candidatus Paenibacillus intestinavium | reverse complement strand
TCGAGATATCAATGCTGCCATTAATATATTGCGAAATGCCGTGTAAGATATGAGAAAGTATGGACAACTGTAGGAACTACAGGGATAGCTTGGTACATTTAGATGGCTAATAAAAGCATCTACTACCCAAGAATCTCGTGACTTTAGTCATGAGAGGTTCAAGGTAGAGAAGACTAGTTAATAGTAGCTAGGAGAGATGTTGAAAAAGGAAGTGAATAGATGATTACACTGGTTACAGGCGGCGCACGTAGTGGCAAAAGCCGATTTGCTGAGCAATTTGCAGCCTCTATATCAACCAATGGCATGTACATTGCGACCGCGCAAGCATTTGACAAAGAGATGCGCGAGCGTATTGCACTGCATCGCACACAACGTGATAATGAATCGTTTCATTGGGAAACATGGGAAGCACCGTTGCAGCTAACTCATTGCCTAGAAAGCATTCTTCGCCATATCGAAGATAATGAATTATTGGAAGAACCAGTCATATTGATTGATTGTATGACGATTTGGCTCAGTAATTGGTTTATGGAATTAGATGTGGAAAATACGGGCAATGAGCAGCTACTCGATGCGATTGATACATTACTGGAATATTTGCAACAGTATCCATACTCGATCATTATTGTGAGTAATGAGGTCGGCAGTGGTATTGTACCGAGGAACAAGCTAGGTAGAATGTATCGCGATGAAGCGGGTCGTCTTAACCAACGTATTGCTACGTTAGCAGATAAAGTGTTTCTCGTTACAGCTGGCATTCCGCTTGAATTGAAGTCACTTGCTTACAAGCTGGAGGGACATTGATGTGGTATAGTTTGCAAGAATGGCTGCTTATTATCGTTGCAGCGATTTTAATCGATTGGATCATCGGAGATCCGAAATGGCCAACTCACCCCGTTATTTGGATGGGACGATGGATTAAGTGGCTACAAGGGAAGTTATATCGAGTTGAGCGAAGCTATAGTGATCGCTCACTTCTATATCGAGGAACGATTCTTACAGTAAGTACGATTGTACTTGTGGGATTGCTGATGATCAGTATCCATGCATTGACCTATGCTATTCATCCTTGGCTATCTTATATCGTTTCAGCTTGGTTACTATCGACAACGATTGCTGTTAAAGGGTTGAAGGATGCCGGAAATCTAGTTTACGAACCATTAATTAGTGGAGATATGGATGGCGCTCGCCGTTATGTCGGCTATATTGTTAGTCGAGACAGTGAAGTGATGAACGAGGGAGATATGACGAGGGCAACAGTGGAAACGATTGCCGAAAATATTGTAGATGCATTCGTTTCACCAATATTTTGGGCATTAATTGGTGGTGCACCACTTGCGATGATCTATCGCGCAACGAATACGCTTGATTCTATGGTTGGATACCGTAATGAAAAGTATGAATATTACGGAAAGTGTTCAGCTCGGTTAGATGATATACTTAATTATATTCCAGCGAGATTGACTGGCTTCATTATTGTGATGATCGCTTCGTTGCATCCAAAGCTTGATGGACGTAAAAGCTATCAAGCTTTGTTCACTTTTGCCAAGCGACATCCTAGCCCCAACAGTGGCATTCCCGAATCTGCAGTTGCGGGAGCACTTCATATTGAATTAGGAGGACGTAATCGTTACTTTGGCGAGTGGCATGAACGCGCTCGACTAGGATGGCCGCTGCAACCATTACAAGCGCTTCATATTAAGATGAGTATTAACGTATTGTACGGTGTACGGATTTGGATTTTAATAGGGGTGAGCGCAGCGTGGATAATAATGACCGTCAACAAATAAAACAATATATATATGGATGTGTAGCAGCAATACAGTTTCTAACGATATTGCCTATTCGTATGCAGATTGAGTTTGAAAAAAATATTCTACATAAAAGTGTGATCTTTTTCCCTGTTGTAGGTGTAATACTTGGATTAATCATTAGTTTATTGGGCTGGGGATTGAGCTATGCTGCACCGGCTAATCTCGGAGCATTATTACTCGTTATTGTGTGGATTGTACTAACCGGCGGTTTACATCTAGATGGACTGATGGATAGCGCGGATGGAATATTAAGTCGGAGAAACAGGGATCAAATGCTTGATATTATGAAGGATAGTAGAGTAGGAGCTTTTGGCGTAATTAGCGCGATTGTAATGATAGCGTTAAAATGGTCTTCACTTGCTTATTTGCTACATGAAGTTGCTACTAAGCAAATTTCTATCGCTTGGTTAGTATTAATTATTGTAGGTACAGCGATGTGGAGTAGATGGTGGATGGTTATTGCCGTTTCAAGCTGGAAGCCAGCGCGAAGTAATGGGCTAGCATCGATGTTTCATGGAATAAGGCGCCAATATGTAAGTGCAGCAACGACGACGACTTTATTTTTATATTTAATGGCATTAATGATTTATGCCATTAATGTTCCGCTAAAATACGATTTTTTCTGGTTAGCACTGCTTATTCCGATGTTATCGGCGATCGTTGGTTGGGTAGCAGCGAAATGGATGAAAGCCAAATTAGGAGGGTTAACCGGTGATACTTATGGTGCGATGACAGAGTTGATTGAGGCGGTTACTCTAGTAATCGCCGTCATGTTTATCCACACCGTCTTGTAGGGGAAGTTCAAAAAGCGAGCTTTGATAACGATGCGTGTGCTGACGTAGCTTACTCGACTTCGCATTTGAAACGAACTTGGAAAGTACGGTTCGCATGTACCAATAACGTACATTTACGCTTCCGCCTTTCTCAAGTAGCGTCTCAACTGCTCGGCTTTCGAAAGCCCGCTTTTTGAACCTTCATTTTAAGCTTCGTGCTAAATATTGACCGCTTGTGTACTCGTACCGTACACGTTGCTGAGTTTTGTTTCAATGCATTTAATAACGAAGTAACACGTAGGGGCGTATTCGACATCGAATATGAATGTTTCGCTTTTGCTTCGAATGGAAATAATAAGAGGAGGAATACAATTGCTTGAAAGATATGGACATGGTGGTGATTTGCGTTCGGCCACTGAATTGTATGGAATGGAAGAAGATCGCTTATTAGACTTTAGCTCTAATATGAATCCATTAGGTCCGCCCCAAGTTGTCGCAGAAATCTTGTCACAATATATGCAACATATTACAAAGTATCCTGATCCAGTGAGTCGTCAGCTAAGAGAAGCGTTAGCAAGCAGGCACCAGATTCGTGCAGATGAGGTGCTGGTAGGTAATGGAGCTGCGGAATTAATCGATCTTATCGTTCGTTATTACGAACCGAAAACTGCTGCAATTGTTGCGCCTTCTTTTATTGAATACGAGCAGGCACTGCAAAAATCCGACTGTGAAAT
>DXHF01000096.1 GCA_019113605.1 Candidatus Paenibacillus intestinavium | reverse complement strand
TAGAATGCGGATAGCTTAATAATATAAGGAATTTCATATTTATAAAATTGATAAACTTCTTCCTTCGTTAATAATACCTTTTCCTGCTCAGAAGCTCCTTGTTCTATTAAATAGAATGTTAATCCCTTCTGTTCAAATGTAATCGAGCCATATGTCGGTTGATCGGTAATTCGATCCTCGCGTAGCAAGTATTTTTGTTGATAGCTCGATGCCTCCGGTGTGCCTTCATCTACGTAGTACCAGGTTTGATTAATACCTGTAATATGATTGTCGATCATTTTCTTAGCAATAATTGGCCCAACAACTTCTGCACTAACAGCAATGATAAGAAATATAAGTGCAATAATAATATTGTTTTTATAAAGCATCCCGTATTGGAATAATCGCTTGCCTGTCGAGCTAGTAATCGTCGTTTCTTGCATATCGCTGTTCTCCTGCTCTATATTGTTGCTCATCTACTACATTCACCTCTCTTACTGCTACGAGCTTAGCTCTAGTTCAATTTGTTGGCGATCATATTGTTCTTTGTACCAGCCCTCACGCGCTAATAGCTGCTCATGCGTGCCCTGTTCAATAACTACACCTTCATCGAGCACAATAATCCAATCAGCATGTTGAACTGCCGATAGACGATGCGTCGTTATAATGGTTGTTTTCTGCTTGCGTTCAAGCTTGATTCCATCAATAATTTCCATCTCCGTTTTTGCATCGACCGCAGATAAAGCATCATCTAGCATTAGAATTTCCGGATTAGCAATCAGTGCGCGTGCAATACTAACACGTTGCTTCTGTCCACCTGATAAGGCAACTCCACGCTCTCCAACCATCGTATCTAGTCCATCAGGTAAGAAATGAATATCTTTGGCAAACGATGCTCGCTCTAGCGCCAGCTGAAGCTGCTCCTCCGTTGCATGCTCATCCCCGAATAAAATATTATCGCGAATGGAGCGTGAGAATAAAACAGGCTGCTGTGGCACATACCCCATATAGCTAAGTGCATCCTCCAGCGAAAGATCATCAAGCTGATGATCACCTAGCTTCACCTGTCCTGAGCCTAGCGGATATTCCCTTAGTAATTGTTTCAATATCGTTGTTTTGCCGCTACCCGTTTTACCGACAATTCCTAATGTTTGCCCTTGCTTAATGGATATATTGAGCTGGCTAAGATTGATCTTCTCGGAGCTTGGATATTGGAATTGATACTCTTCGAATTGTACATTAGACGGCGCATGATCTTTCGCTGTCTTTGCCTTATTCGCAACATCCGCCTTATACCCTAACGTTTCAGATACACGATCCAATGAAGCATTACCACGCTGCATAATGTTAATTAATTCACCCATCGCGATCATTGGCCAGATCAGCATACCTAGAAACATATTGAACGTAACTAGCTCACCAAGTGTCAATTCGCTATGGAATACGAGATATGCACCATAGCCAACACCAATTAAATAACTGAATCCAACTAAAATTTTCATCGTTGGTTCAAACAAAGCTTCAATTCTTACAACAGCCAAATTACGCTGCAATACTTCTATTGTTTTTTTGTAGAATTTCTCTTTACTTGCTTCTTCTTGTACGAATGCCCGAATAACACGTACACCCGAAACAGTTTCCAGCACATCATCATTCAATTCCCCGAACGAATCCTGTGCAGCCATAAAGCGTTGGTGAATAATTTTACCGAAAATTGATAACGCAATCGCAATTAGTGGCATTGGAAGTAAAGCAGCTAAAGTTAACTTCCAGCTAATCAGGATACTCATTACCGCTACTATACAAATCATAAAAATAGTAGAATCAAACAGCGTTAATATACCAAATCCCGCTGTATTCGACACCGCGCCTAGATCGTTCGTCGCTCTTGCCATCAGATCACCGGTACGGTTACGTTCATAAAATGTTGGCTTCATTCGTAAAAAATGTCCCATTAGCTTCGTCCGCATAATTCGCTCTAGGACGAAGGAAGCCCCAAATAATTTATTAAACCAAACATACGTAATTGCGTAGCTAACGATCGTAATGACAATCCAAACTACAATCATCAGCTGAAACTCTCGACTAGAAAATAATTGTTGATTAATACCATCAATTACTCTGCCGATTAACCACGGTGGGATCATATCGAGAACTCCCGTTATAAAGAGGAGCCCGATAGCGAGCGTATATCGTTTCCATTCTAATTTGAAAAACCAACCTAGCTTTGTCAGTACACTTAACATCGTGTATATACAACCCCTCATATGCAGTTTTGTTACATAATAGGCACAAAAAAAGCATGCCTAGCTCGCAGGCATGCTTTTTCATCATAGTAAGTTCACGCGTACAGTACGCAGGTACAATCACTTACTTCTATGCTAATGAAAAGGCGCATGACTACGATTCGTAATCATACGCCGTAAAGTGCTAATTAAAGTTAGCTCTATGGGCGCGGATTACGATATCCTCATTGTGAATATCAACATTAATACTGAATGTAGTAAATTTAATTCTCATGATACGTAACCCCCTTTCCATTTTTTGAAATATGCTTATACAATATCATTGTAAAAACCTAATTGTCAATTCTTTTTTGTTAATAAATTGAAATTAATGTATACGCTTTACTTAATAATTGGGCACAGTTCTAAATTATGCAGCGATTGATAATGTTATGACAAAAAATTGAAATTGAGCTTTACATCGATAAAGACGCGAAAAACCTCTCTATCGTCGATAATAGAGAGGTTTTATTATATGCTATTTAACTAGATGAAGGTATTTATTATGAATGAAAATTATGCTTTTTGCACTTCAAATTCAATGTTGATTTTAATATCGTCGCCGATAAGTACGCCGCCAGTTTCTAGAGCAGCATTGTATGTCAAGCCGTAGTCGCTACGTTTCAATGAACCTGTTGCACTAAAGCCTGCTTTTTCATTACCCCAAGGGTCAGTAGAAGCTCCTTCAAACGTTACTTTGAATGTTTCTTCCTTCGTTACACCGTGAAGCGTTACATTACCTACAACTGTATAATCATCAGATTTCGCAGCTGTAATTGAAGTCGCTACGAATTTCAAGCTTGGGCTGTTCTCTACATAAAAGAAGTCAGCAGATTTCAAGTGGTTATCACGATCTTCATTACGTGTATCTACACTTGCTAAGTCAATATTCACTTCAATTGCTGCTGACGATAGATCGTTAAGATCAGCTTCGATGTTTGCATCGAAAGTATGGAATAAACCTCTAACCTTTGCAATCATAAGATGCTTAACTGAAAACTCAATCAAACTGTGTGATGCGTCCAATGCCCATTTAGATGTTGTCATAATAAATACCTCCGTTAATATATTAATTATATTTACTTACTTAAGTAAAGTTTATATCCTTATATTAATGCTTATTCACACAATTGTCAATAGTTTCTTTGCACTTAATATATTAATTATATCGTCGCAACCTATTGTCAGTACGCTAAGTTTTAATTTATACTTGTTTACTGGGTATTAAGAAGGAATTTGTCGATTCTTGTCTAATTAAGTATAGAATAGAATATTGCGCATGGAGGGATATGTATGTCTATTCGTTCTAAGCTATCACTATCCATATCTCTTATTGTGCTTTTAATACTTGTATTGAATGTTGTATTTTCACAAATTAATGCTATTCGTGTTCAAGAAAATACTGTTGAACTACAAGTAGCAACTGTTGCCAAACAACTAGCCATTACAATAAAATTAATTGAGTCTACCAATCGTAATATTGAGCACGAGCTTGCAATGCGATTGAAGGCCTCGGCACAAACTGTAGAGGAAATATTAGATCCTGATATTGCTAATGTAACGACAGAACAACTAGAAGCATTAAAATTACGATTAGATCTTGATGATATTACGCTTTGGGTTATGCAGGAAGACGAATTAGTATCCGTTCTTTCGTCCAATCCTCATGAGGTGAATTTACGCTCCAAGTCATGGGATTATTGGGATATAGCATTGAAAGAAGTAATGAATTTACGTCCTGTAACGGTGGAGCAAGGGGAACGTTCTACCAATTTTTACGCAGGTCCTATTAATTTTGCGGTAACAGACCCTTCGAAAATTAATAAATGGGGATACTATTATACAGGCAAAACAAATTATATGATTAACACAGCATTAAATACGGACAGAGCTTTTTCTGATGGTTATATTGACGGAAATGATCGTATTATTTTCCAATTACTT
Organism: Candidatus Paenibacillus intestinavium; assembly: GCA_019113605.1. Classification (GTDB taxonomy): domain Bacteria; phylum Bacillota; class Bacilli; order Paenibacillales; family Paenibacillaceae; genus Pristimantibacillus; species Pristimantibacillus intestinavium. Next base: position 808 of record DXHF01000096.1, on the reverse strand, counting down.
GCGGAGAATGATGCGTTGCTGGAAATTACTGCTTTTAACCCTACCTTTTTTGGGAAAGAAAAAATTATTAAGTTAAAGCAAGGTAAACCAGTTTATAATTTAGATGTTCGTGATATTTCATTTGGCTCATATCATTATAAAAACTTAGAATCTGACATTGAGTCCGTACATCGTGCTTTACAAGAAAATCGGAACGTTACGACTGAATTCTATGTTGATGAAACTTCATTAACTCGAACATTTATTCCAATTGAAGATCATCAACCGTATGTCATCGGCATTGTTATTGACAAACATATATTAATGGAAGATACGCATAAGCAATTCGTTGATCATATTATTATTGCCGTAATACTATTGCTCGTTACAATTGTCGGTAGTTATTTTATCGCAGAACTACTAACTTCTCCACTAACTAAAATAATGTATAAAGTAAATGCCATTTCCATGAACCAGTTCCATACGTCACTTGTTCATACAAGCTCTGATGAGTTCGGATTATTAGCTAGTCAAGTGAATACGATGGGTAATAATTTGTCACGATATACGAATGAATTGAAACAAACGAATATTGAATTAAGAAATACGAAACAATATCTTGAATCGTTTTTCAAGCATACCACTGATGCTGTTCATATTGTCGATTTCAACTATAAAATTATGCAAGTTAACGATGCCTTTGAATGTATGTTTGAATGGGATAGCGTCGAGCTTGTGGGAGAACCGCTTAGTAACTTCTCAACAAAAGATCAAGCAAGCTATGAACAGTTAATCGAACAGGTCATTAGAGGTCATGCGATAACGAGCT
>DXHF01000095.1 GCA_019113605.1 Candidatus Paenibacillus intestinavium | reverse complement strand
TTAATATCTCCAACTACTTACAAAGATTGAATGAGTCCACCCTGCAAATTTACACTGATCTTTATGATCCGAACAGCCTGTACCAATTGATGCAAAATGGTAATACGAGCTATATGGAAGATAGGGAGATTTATCGTATATTGCAGTTTATTGCTAATTCCGTGAAGGAAACGGAGCAGATCCATTTTTATTCACATGCAGAGAATACTTCGTATCGCTTTGCCTATAATTTGCTTAGAAGTACACCAGGCTCATCGTACGACATTCCAATTGAGTCCGATCAAGACCTAGTAATCGAAAGTACCCATCGCAGTCATGAGTATGGTATAGCGAAGCCCAAATTTCCTTTTCATCTGGAGCAGGACGTTATTACGCTACATCGCCATATTAAAAATTCCCCTACAAATAAAATACTTGGAACATTTTCAATGGATGTAAAGCTAGATTATTTATCTTCATTAACGGATGCTTTATATGTTAGCGATGAGGAAGACTTCTATATATTTGATCCAAGCGGTACGATTATTCTCTCGTCTGATCATAAGTTGGCTGAAGATGCTAATTATCCGTGGTTCGATGAGCTATTACAGCAATCAGAAGCATCTGGTAGCTTTCAATATAGTGATGATTCCTTTAACGGCATACATATCTATGAGAAGCTGGACGATGATTGGATGAATTGGATTATTGTAAAGCGGATTCCATATGAATATTTATATGAGGATGCTAGAAAGATTACACATATTAATAGTCTTGTATTGTTTTTATTTTTGCTATTAGCGCTTATTGCTACATTGTATATATCGTTTCAATTTACCCAACCGATCAAAAATCTTATTCGCTACATTAATAAAGTAGAGGCAGGCAAGTTGAATGCTGAGCTAGAAATGAATCGAACGGACGAGATCGGTATATTAGCTAAGCGATTCTATCAGCTTATTCAGCGCTTAAATCAAATGATAACTAGAGAGTATCGATTGGAAATTGCCAATAAAACGAATGAACTGAAAGCTTTGCAGGCTCAAATTAACCCTCATTTTATGAATAATGCGCTACAATCAATCGGGACACTGGCGCTTTCGCAAGGTCAGAAAAAAATATATGCATTAATTGCTTCACTTGGAAAGATGATGCGCTATCAAATGAACACAAATCCTACTCATGTGCCATTATCAGTTGAGATTGATTATGTGAAAGCATACCTTAATATACAGCAGCAACGATTTGATACCGAGCTATCCGCACATTTTGACATTGATCCTGCTACGCAACTGATCGAAATTCCGAAGATGCTGCTCCAGCCTATTGTAGAAAATTTCTTCAAGCATGGCTTCCAAAAGGTTAATGCTAACGGCGAAATCATCATTCGTTGCAAGCTTGTTCAAGCGGATACACTACAAATTGAAATTGAAGACAATGGATGCGGAATCGAGCCGCAGCGACTCCATCAGCTGGAGCAATTACTGCAAGGTCAAGCTGGGTTACAGCCTTATACCGAGCATATTGGCTTATCCAATGTAAAGGCTCGTTTGCAGCTTGTGTATGGAGAGCATGCGAGTATTCATCTTGCCCCGCGCGAGCCTCATGGGCTTAAGGTGACGATAGCGATTACGTTAATAGATGGAGGATTATTAAAGGATGAAAATATTAATCGTTGATGACGAAAAGCATGTTCGTGCTACGATTCAAATGTTGATTGATATGGAGAGCTACGGTATTACCGAGTGGCTTGAAGCAGCTGATGGAAGTGACGCAATAGCGATTATTAAGCAGCAGCAGCCCCAGATCATTATTACGGATATGTATATGCCGAAGATGAATGGTGTCGAGTTACTGAAATGGATTCACGAGCATTATCCACAAGGGAAAACGATTATTGTAAGTGGGCATGATGATTTTGATTATGTCAGACATGCGTTAAAGTATGGTGGAAGTGATTATTTGCTCAAGCCACTTGATGAGGATGAAATCAACCAAGCGATCAGTAAAGCAATAAACGGCTGGCACAAAGATCAGCGAGAGCAGACGATCAATTATACACAGCGTAAAGCGATCAATCAATTTATGCCAATCTATTGGGATAAAATGTTCTCGAATCTTGTTCAAGGTACAGTATCTTATACGATGCTTGCTGAGCAGCTAGAGACGGACTTTAAATTAAAAAGTCAGCCAGAGCAAGCTCAACTCGCTATTATAAGTACAGCGCTGCTACCCGTACATATTAAGCAGAAATTTACAACGAATCTCGACTTGTTGTTCTACTTGCTAACTAATATCGTGAATGAATATTTGCAGGAGGACCATGCAGGCTATGCATTTCAATATTGGAACAATAAGCAGGAGCTAATTATCGTTGATTGGGAATCACGGGAACAGTGCATGGACCGCTTAGAGCGGATTAATGACGGAATATTTACAACATTAGGTAGCAAAATTGATTTTGGCGTAAGTACGATGAAAGCATTCCCGCAAGGGATGAAAGCATGTTATCAAGAAGCTAGTGCGGCGCTTAAGCAACGGAATTTGTTAGTTAGTCATCATCATTTACATTACTACGATGAAGCGACAGCTGTTCCGCTAGTACCGTTGCCAGTCCGTGAATTTGAAGCTGAGCTGCATATCGCTATTCAAAGCGCTCATTTACCCTATATTCAACAGGCTGTTCATAAATGGATCCAAAGCATCGCTATCCGATCTACGCTAACGATGGAGCAGCTTGAACTATGGCAGCATGAATATATGTCTTTCAAAAATCGCTATAGAAGTGAAATCTCTGGATCTAGTCATAGCGAGCAGATGAATATCGAATCTATGTTTTCGGTATTAGAGCTTCCATCTGACGATGAGGGAAAGCTTTCCTTGCTACAATTTGAGAAGAACATCTTTAATGATCTTATGAAGCTTGTCCAACAATTATCAAAGCTAACGCAGCGAGAAAGTAATGTCATATACGATATCGTTAAATACATTGATACACACTATTCAGAGGAAATTACACTACAGCATATATCGGAGCGCTTTTTTCTTAGTCGTGAATATATTTCGCGTCGCTTCAAGCAGGAAACAAGTGAAAATCTATCTGACTATATTGAACGAATACGCATCGATAAGGTGAAAGTACTACTTGCTAATCCGCTATTGAAAATCATTCAAATTGCTGAGCTAGTAGGCTATAAGGATGAGAAGTATTTGAGTAAAGTATTCAAGAAAGCTGTAGGTATGTCGCCTAATGTGTATCGCAAGCAGCTGTAGCAGAGGAAAAAAAACGAGCAAGTGAGTAGCTAAATAGGAGGGTAAGCCAGTTGTTGAGTTCATCAGACCTCGACGGCTGGCTATTTTTGATTGAATTGTGAAGCCGCAAACCTGTGACTTTAATCGTGAGAGGTTCAATGGCGTCATAAATTGGTCAATAATAAAGGAAAATTACTGCTAGACATGCCGATTACTCTTGAAAGGAAAGGGAAAAACCTCTATGATAAAATTATGATATTGATAATCATTATCATATTGTGAGGACGCCTTGAGGGGGAGATGGCATGACTAAAGTTATTATTGTATATTCGAGCTTGACGGGGAATACGGAAGAAATGTCTGATCTTATTGAAAGAGGAGTAAAGGCAACTGGTATAGAGGTTGTACGAAAAGACGCATATGATGCTCAAGCAGCGGAGTTGCTACAATATGACGGTATTATTATCGGGGCTTATACATGGGGCGACGGAGAATTACCTGA
>DXHF01000094.1 GCA_019113605.1 Candidatus Paenibacillus intestinavium | reverse complement strand
GAATAAATAGCTGATCCAAGATGCTGCCCTGAAAATCTAGAAGTAGTTATCCCATCTAGTCCAGCACCATCAATGGTAACATTGTTAAACTCAACATTTACAAAGCCACCACTGTATCCAAATTGAATAGCGTCCCGTTGTGCATCAATAATATCAATGTTGTTAAATGTAACATTTTGAATCGGGTTCGAGGAAGCTTCTAAATCTATCGCACCACGTTCACCATTATAAAGATCCTGACTCGTTCCACTTCTAATAATAGTTGTATCTGAGATCAAAATCCCTGTATTGTTTTGAAAATGATATCCGGGAAATACTGTATTCATTCGGATACCAGAACCACCAACAGTATCAATAATTAAGTTATGTGTGGCTTTATGTCCGCCACCACCAAAGAAGGCAATAGCTGCCGCACGCCAATTATTTTCGATAGTGTTGTAAGTGAACGTATTGTTAATACCAGCCGGGGCTCCATTCACATTACTAGTCCATACTGCAAGCGCATCATCACCATTATTTCGCAAGCTGCTATTTCTTACCGTGGAATAACTAGTTCCTTGTGCAAAGTTAATGCCATCTGCAAGATTATTACGAATTCGGCTATTTTCGATCACAAGTCCCTCGGCAATGATTGCAGGCGTATGGGCATAATCCCCTACCCAGAACCCACACTCAAAGTGCTCCACCCACACATTATGGACTTTAGAGTTAATACCAAAGTTATCCATAAAACCTTTATAGACAGCTTCTTGATTATAACGCGATCTCAGATTGGAATTCATATAAACATGGCTGAAATCTAACTGACCTGCGATCCGAAACGAAATACCACCAGATGCTGCATTAGCATTCGTGAACTTCAAGTTTGTATGCCAAATTCCTGAGCCTACAACCGTAAGATCATCGATCATATTGGTCGGTGAACCGATCACCCACATATCATCTAAGTGAAAAGTTCCTTCAGGAATATAAAGTGCCTTACCCGATGCAACTGCCTCATTAACTGCTGCTTCAAAAGCGGCAAGATCATCCTGTCCATCGTTGGCAATAGCACCGAAATCTGTTACAGAAATTGAATTTTCAGGGCGCGAAATCGCTGCAGGTACAGGTTCTATTTCAATAAAATCAACACCGTATTCGACATGATCGTCCGCCCTTTGAACTCGAATCGTATCGCCTGGTTCCAACGGTGTATCCAGTTTCCAATGGACTTCATCGAAGCGGAAAAGTGGTCGTCCGCCATTCGGTACATCAGAAGGATGGTCACTTGAGAAGTACTGCCAGCTATAATAAGATGTTAACGGAACTGTCTTAGCTATAACCCCATTAACATACACATCTAATGATCCATCTACCCCCATGCCATCAGGTGAATCCGGCATCGTAAATCTCATTGTCACACCTGATCCACCCTCGCCTTCTCTCACCGTCCATTCAAGATAAGATCCGGTTGAAGGAAGCGCTACATACGCCTGACCTGATGCTTCAGATGCTATTAAATCCTGGTTAAAAGTTAGTGCGGTGTTGACAAATGCTCCACCACCATACGACGCATCCTCTGTATCATATCGTGTATACGGCAAGCTAGCTCCACGCGCTGCATAAACAGCTAAATTAACTGTAGCTTCGTTATTAACTTGTTTCGCTTCAATTTCATTGGAGTCTGCTTCAACTTCCACGTGAACGGTGTAGCTTCCACCTGCTGCAATCCAGGAACCAGGGATGTTTACGTTTGTCGATGCTCCTGCTAATAAAACACCATCATACGAGCCATGAAACGTTTTAATAGTATCATTTGCAGCATTCTTAATGATTAATGAAATACCGTGGGAACCACTAGCAGTATCAACAATTCCTTTGTTGGTAAGTTTTACGCTAAATGTAACTGCACTATCTACCAGTGGATGATCAGGTGTCCATGACACAGATCCAACTAAATCAGAACTTGCAACCGGAGATACCACCAGTGGATTTGAGTGCGTATAGCTGTTATTCCCTTCATTCTCTTCAAAAATCACGTTAAATTGATCTACCTTCGCACTTAACTCATAAGAACCAGCACTTTGTACTCCAGCATCAACGGACACTAATGCAGATGCTCCTGCGCTTAAAACTGGGACTGATGCTGTCCCTACATGGATGTTGCCAACATAGATGCCAACATCCGAAGCAGATGCCGCTACTGTTCCAACATTCTGAACGATAGTGTTTATTAAAATGGAATCTGATTCATCGGGTGTGGCAGGAGACCATGTCATATCTGAAACTATTAAATCGGGCTTAGGTAAAGATGTCCCCCAAATTTGTAATTCTGCAACTTGCCCACTTTGGGATCCAGAATTTGTTGTGAAATGTACCTGTATGTTGCTTACTGTAGCCTCAACCGAAATAGTTACTGTATTCTGGGAAACTGGATCAAATGTAAATTGAGTAGGAGCTAATAAACTTGTAAATGTGCTCGAATTTTGCTCGCGACCTAGTAATTGAATCGTTTGTGTACGTGCCTCCCAATTAGTTGACGGATCCAACTTTAAAACGATCGATGTAATATGTGCAGTCCCATTGAGATCCACATGCAATACGCTTGGATATCCGTTTCCTTCCCAATACGTCGTTACATCATCGTCATTGATGTTCGCTGCACTAAAGTTAAATATTTCTGATGATGCCGTTATCTGACTATACAACGATAAGTTTGTATCATTCCTGCTAGAACCAACACGTGTCACCGTTTGGCTAGGTGCAGATGAATTGCCTGCCGCATCTTTAGCAAGGATATAGTATGTTAAAGTTACATCGGCTGGCCGTTGATCGATATAGAATAGTGTATTTCCATCTACAGTGGCATAATATTGATTATTTACGAAAATCTCATATGAGGTCACACCAACGTTATCATTAGAAGCATCCCAAGTTAAATGAATGGTGTCCAAATTAGACTGTGTGAATGTGATATTAGTAGGAGATGTTGGAGCAAGTGAATCAACAGAAGCTGGGATAAAATTAATCCAATTAATATTAAAATCATATCCGCTGGCATAAAGACGAAGTGTTTGTTCTCCCGCACTCAGTGTTACATTAGTACTAATCGTTTGCCAGTTTTGCCATCCGCCTGTGTCCGGTACCGAAATGGTTGTCAATACCGTAGTTCCAGAACGCAGCTGAAGCTCACCTGTTGACATCTCACTTGCTACACGAAACTGTACAGTATACGTACCTGCGCTTTGTACGTTTACATTGTAATCAAGCCAATCGTCCACATGTATCCAGCCCACGTGAAGTCCTCCACCGATATCTGTCGTTGCTTCGGTATGAATACCGTTCATCGCAGTCCATTGCTCAGCTTCAATATTTCCTGGAATAGTAGCAATCACCTCAGCAGCTTCACCATAAACCTCGAGTTCAGAAATTTGTGCAGCCGACCAACCAGTATTGGCAGTTATATTGAGTCTTACATAGCGTGTATTTTCGCCATTGAAGTTAACTGTAACCGTATTATTGAAAGCTGGATTAAATTCATATGTCGTCGAGCCTGCCAACTCATAGAAGTCAGAACCATCCATACTTCCTTGAATAGAAAACGTCTGCGTTCTAGTTTCCCATACTGTTGGAAGTTTTATTACGACCTGATTAATACTAACTGAACTGCCTAACTCCACATGAATCCACTGCGGAAACAAATTACCAGAGCTTTCCCAATAAGTATCTTGATTACCATCAAATATGTGCTCTGATGTATAGGCACCATTGCTACTACTTGAGGTCGCCGACTTTCCCACCAATGGATTCCCTCCCTCTTCAGCTCGAACAGGAAGGGAACCGAGCGGTAATGCAATCAGTGTCATTAACATCGTGATAATACTTAACCATGCAATCTGTTTTTTCATTTTAAACCTCCATTTTTCATATTTGCGGTGCTCTCATTAAGCCAATTAGAACTCAACTCGCTTAACTTAATATCCATATTAAAGGAATTCAGCAATATGAAAAGTGGTGTTTCTACACATATGATGTGCGTTTTTGTGCATGTTGTAAACTAAACTATAAAATATAATTGGATAAGAGAACAATACTATTGCGCAATAATATTCTCATACATTTGAGATGGTTTAATTTCAATTTCTTGCTGATTCAACACAAAGCTAATTGTTTCTGTATTACGTTCTGCTGCAACTATCTGAATCACATCATGTGTGACCGTGATATCGAATTGCTGCTGCTTAATAACTAACTTAAAAGAAAGTGACTTCCATTCCTTCGGTAGTTTCGGCTCTAAACATGGTACATTGTTGAAGCTAAAGCCAGCAAAGCCGTGAATAGCCGCCATCCATGCTCCTCCGTTTGCGGCCGGATGTGTTCCTCCAATATAAAGATCCCCTACGTATAGCTTAGATTGTCCAGTTAAATCAATCGTAGCTGTTCTTCTAAAGTATTGATATGCGTAATCTGCATAGCCTAACTTAGCTGCAACGATAGCATATACACATGGACTTAAGCTTGAACCATGTTCTGTTCTTGGCTCATAATAATCCCAATTTCCCCTTACAGTTTCATCATTAAATCTACTTCCAAACAAATGTAACATAAGTACAACGTCCGCTTGCTTGATTATTTGAGTCGTTGTCGCTAAGCCGTTGCCACCACCTAAATATTCATGAGGATGTTGAATTCTTTCCTTTAGTTGAGCTAAACCTACATCCTCTAACTTGAAATATTGATCAAACTGCTCAATTACTCCCGCTTGATTGGGCTGAGGAAGATACAATTTAAGAGCTATATCTCGAATAATTTCAATATCAGATTGAAATTCATGATCATACATTAACCGCCTATATACTATAGGATGATCTTGCTGTACTTTATCTACTAACGTCATTGCTTCCTTTAATACATAAGCCGTTAAATAGTTCGTAAACACATTATTGTGCACACGTTCATGATATTCATCAGGTCCTGTTACATCGAGCAACTCATAATGATCTTTATAAGGCTGATAATAAGCATATGAGCTTAAAAATCTCGCACATTCCAAGATAACTTCTGCTCCACCTTCTAATAAAATAGTTTCATCGTTAGTGACCGCCACGTACTGCAATATAGCATAGGCTACATCAGCACTTATATGAATCTGTTTATCTCTGAAGTAGGTTCGCATTGGTCTGCCTGTAAATACATCAGTCACATTAAATAACGTGCATGCATCGTCTCCAGTATCTTGACTTTCCCATGCATAAAACGCACCCTTGTAGCCGAGTTCAGCCGCTTTTCGCTTTGCACCCTCTAACGTATGGACACGATATGTCAGTAAGTTTCTTGCTAGATTGGGGTCAGTATATAAGAAAAATGGAAGCATAAATAGTTCCGTATCCCAAAATACAGCTCCTTTATATACTTGACCCGACAGCGCTCTAGCAGGAATGGATAGTTTCTCTGAATGATAGGGGGCAGCGATCATAAGCTGATACAAGCTATAATTTAAGGCAAGCTGATCCTGTTCATTTCCTTCGATTTTAACAAAAGCACTTTCCCATCTTTTTGACCAAGCTTCAATATGATTTTCTTTTAGCTGCTCATATCCTTGATCTCGAACAAGTTCTGTCATCCCGATTGATTCAGCCATAAGTGCTTGATCGTCGCTTAAATCTAACGATGAACAGATGGTTGTTATTTTCTTAATCTGATACCAATGATCCAGTTCACAATTCAGTTCATATGTACGTAAAAATTGTAAATTACTTTGCCTGACTTCTGAAAAACTACCGTCACCAGTAACAGCTTCAGCTACAACTAGTAATTTTTGCTGCTCATACGTCTTTGCAGTAACCTGTGAGATAGAATCATGATGGGTATACTGCTTTAATACCTCTAAATGAGGTCCGTTAATATCCCATACATCAGCATCTATACCTGTTACAACTTTTATTGTCCCAGCGTGTGAACAACTGAATTGGTAATTCATCGCAATAACGTGGTGATCGCATGCACTAGCAAAACGCTCAGACTTTATGACTATCTTTATATTATCTTCTAGTCCAAACTCTGTAAGACGATACATAATGCCTGATTGGATATCTAGCTGAAGCCTATGTTTTACAACGTTAGCCGTCAGTAAGCTTATTGGCCGATCGTTAAAATATAACAGCGTGTATAAAGGATTCGGAGCGTTAATCAGCTCACGCCAGCTCGTACCTACCTGATCATAAAGGCCAGCGACAATTGTTGCTGTAAGCTGCTCCTTCGTAAACTCTTCGGCGGTGCCACGGTAACCAATATACCCATTCCCAATCATATACTTATTGCCAATAGCTGCGATTTTTTCTTGTTCAAAATGATCTTCATACTCTTCCTCAATCATCCAGCTCATATACTATTCCCCCGTTTACAATCTAAGTGACAACAGCTCTCCCAAGCTTTTCACTACTTGATCTGCATGTACAAGATGATCAATGTGACCAATACCGATGACCTTCATGTTCGCAAGCTTTGCTGCTTCAACTCCCGCTGCTGAATCCTCGAACACGACACAATTTCTAGCCTCCACACCTAATGCTTGACAGCCCAGCAAAAACACCTCCGGATCAGGCTTTGCAGCTGAAGTAGAATTTCCATCAATAATCACATCAAACCACTCCCGAATTCCAAGTCTATCCAGTATAAAAAGTGCATTTTTGCTTGCTGAACCTAGTGCTATTTTTACACCGTTATGTTTTAACGCTTCAACAAGTTCCTTTGTCCCAGGCAAGAGATCTGAATGTCGAAGCTCCTGAATATAAGCTACGTATAATTCGTTTTTTTCTGTTGCTAAAGCAAGCTTCTCTTCCTCGCTCACAGTAACATTTCCAATCTCCAATAAAATTTCCAAAGAGCGTGTTCGGCTCACCCCCTTTAATCGCTCATTGTCCACTTCAGTAAAATCAAAACCTAATTTATGCGCTAACTGCTTCCATGCGAGAAAATGGAATTGAGCAGTGTCAACAATGACACCATCTAAATCAAAAATAGCCCCTTTTATACCAGTTAACATACGTCCACTCCATTCATCCCATAATCTAGGAAATGATATTATCGTCAATTATTGACGATCTCAAGCTCAACTAGCTCATCGGAAATATTTAATTGTCTGTCGTAAATTCTAATCTGAATTACTTCCGGTTTGTTAGTTTTAATTTGTAATTTTTCTTGGCTCACAGTGACACTAACAACACTATTCTGATAAGTAAACTTAAACGAATATTGATTCCAATGTGATGGAATTATAGGATTCAGTTGTAACATGTCTCCATCTGAACGAAGACCCCCAAAGCCATATACGATATTTAACCATGCTGCAGCAATAGACGTTGTGTGCAAGCCTTCCCTAGTGTTGCGATTATAATTATCTAGATCAAGACGTGACGCAAATTCAAAAAATTGATATGCCTCCTCATGCTTGCCTAGCTCAGCTGCGAAAATCGAATGAATTGAAGGAGATAATGATGACTCGTGAATCGTGCGAGGCTCATAGTACTCGTAATTAGCCTGCTTGACCTCCTTTGAAAATTCACTGCTATATAAAAACATAAACAACAATACGTCAGGCTGCTTGACCATATCATAGCGATACAATCGATCATACGCCCATGAGTGATATAATGGAAATTGCTCAACAGGAATAGTATCTACATCGATGTGCGGCATATTAAAAAAGCCATCATGCTGCTCAAACAGCAAACGCTGCTCATCATATGGAATTCTCATACGTTCTGCTAGTTGCAGCCAATCCTGAACTTCTCTATCCGTCACATTCAATTTTAATTGCAGCTGCCCTAGTTCTTCTCCAGCATCCTGCTTCATCTCCATATAGACCTGTGCAGCGAACTGGAACATCTTTTTAGCCATAAAATTCAAATAGCAATTGTTATTAACCATAAGCTGAAATTCATCTGGTCCCATTACGCCAAAGTAACCAAATTGCCCGGTCTCCTGCCCCCATTGACCTCTACTAGCATTAAAGCGATTAATTTGGATGAGCATTTCCATTCCTTCTCGATATAAAAAGGCTTTATCATTCGTAATTTTTGAATAATGCCATATGCCATAGCCTACCGCTGTTCCTACTTGAAGCTGTAAATTTGAATGCTGCCATAAATCACAGCTTTCTGTCCCATCAATCGTTGCGATCGGATAAAATGCCCCTTCACAGCCAATATCTTTTGCTCTTTGCATCGCATAAGGCAAGGATCGATATCGAAATTGCAAAAGGCTTCTTGCAGCCGCTGGATTATTAATGATATAGAAAGGCAAGCAATACGTTTCGGTGTCCCAAAAGGCTAATCCTCGATATGCTTCTCCCGTTAAGCCTTTCGCCCCAATATTAAAACCAGAATTTTCCCCACGATAAGTTTGATAAAGTTGGAATATACAAAAACGAATACCTTGTTGATTTTCAAGATCTCCATCAATTTCTATATCTGATGTTGCCCACACTCGTTCCCAAAACTGCTCTTGTACATCACTTAAGGATTGAAAATCTTCTTCCTTGATATTTTGTGCAAGTGCAGTGCAAGTGCTCCATATTTCTTCATCAGTAACAGTTTTATTTTTATCTGCTACATTTACAACGATTTTTTCAAATTGGTAGCTTTCTTCTTTTTTGAGTTTTACCTTTCTCTCCAGTCCAATATATTGATCGGCTTCTTTTATTAAAAACGAAGTAACTGCATGCTCATCCTCATTTATTCTCATGCTCGTACATAGTAGATTGCCGACACCCTTCGTTTTAGCAAAACCAGTTACCCATTCTCCTTTAAATGTATACCGCTCTAATTTCCAAAAAGCTTGCCTTTGGTCCTCATGAATCGTATTAAAGTCTAGTCCAGATTGTATCGAAAGTTCACCCTCAAAGTCGATGGAGTGAAACGTAATTCGCTGTGCGCCTAGATGGGAGTGATTCATGCTTACTAATCTTTCAAAGCAAATATCTATTGTACTGCCATCTTGTAAGTGCCACTGAAACAGCCGCGTATAAAGCCCCGTTTTAAAATCTAGCTTTCTTGAAAAATGAGACACCTTACTCTTTGCTAAATCTAGACTTTCACCATTTGCTTGAATTCGTGTATGCAGCCAATCAACAGCATTGACCATAAAGCGCAAGCTACGAATAATCCCTTTATATTGTGCCTGTACTGGCATTTCTTCATAGACTCCATTGAAATAACTGCCGACTAAGTGGTCTCCACTGTAACCTTCTTCAAAATAACCACGTACTCCCATATACTCATTTCCTAGCGAAAAAATAGACTCGGAAACTCGATTTCTGTCTATGTCGAAACCTTCTTCAACGACCGACCATGAATCTACCTTTAAATATCGATCTGCAATTTTAGCCATGCTCATCCCTCCATTTTTTTATCTACCTGTAGCATAATGAAAATGACAGGAAGTAAGAATGTTCATTTACATGGTAATTATGCGTGATTTTACGAACTTCTTTACATTAACAATGTGCTGTCAAGTGTATAAAAAGGTTGCCCGAAAATATCAGTTTTCACTGACCTTCCGGACAACCCTCAACCTTGCCTGTCTACTGACTATTCATCCATCGAAATATGCTGCTATTCGTTCAAAAGCTTCATTGACACTAACAAACGTCTTAGCACGATTACTGCTTCAGCTCGTGTTGCCTCGTCCTTTGGAGCAAAGCGCAGTCCCAACTGACCGTTCATAATACCAAGCTGCACAGTCTGATTCACAGCATTTCTCGCCCAAGAGCTAATTTCGTCCTTATCGCGGAACACATCAGCAGCCCCTTCCACCGGATCGCTTATTGCTAGCGCATTCGCCACCATAACAGCCATCTGCTCCCGCGTAATCGTATCGTTCGGTTTGAATCGGCCAGCTCCAACGCCTGAGACAAGACCGTACTGCGCCGCAACCCATACATCGCTGTAGAACCAGTCTGAAGACTGGATATCATTAAAGTTCATGGTGCCTCCACCATCTCTCAAACCGAGAGCACGAATGAGCAGAGTAGCAAATTCCGCGCGGGTAATGGAATCCTGTGGAGCAAAGCGATCTGCAGACTTGCCGAGCACGATTCGCTTCGAGGCCAACTGTTCAATCTCTTCTCTCGCCCAATGACTATGAATATCCGAGAATGTCTTTTCTCCCTGCACTACTACAAAAATGCCATTGCTCGGACTCATAATAGTTACTATCGTTTCTTCTCCTTGAACGGAGAAAAGTGCAGGTACATAGCGTAACTCTTTCGTAATAGGATCATAGATCATTGCTGTAGCAAGCCTAGTATCAAGCTTACCTTCAATCGTCATCACATGCCGCATATATGTCCTGCCGAAGTTGGTCAGTTCTAGCTGGCTATTGTCCTGCTGCAGCGATAATTGGAACTGCAATGGACCGCCTGCCAATTGCAGATCAGCCGCTTGTGCCTTGTCTGCGATTTCGCCGTGCAATTGCTCCGTCACACCGCTGATCTTCATGACTAGCGTACCGCTCATACCGCCCACTGCAGCGCCATTTTTCTCTGCATATTGCTTAATCATCTCCGCTAGCCCAATCGGTAACATGTAGCTCGCCTTATTGACTTTAACAACAACTGATCCTATTGGATTTTTCTTCGCCGCAGCTAGCAGTGCCGCTACCGAAAGCTCTGCGATGCCTTGTGCATCAACAGATAGTTCAATTATCTGCTGCTGCTTATCTACACCTTCTCCTAGTTTCTTATCATTGTCCTCCGCGCTTCCTGGACGGAGCAAGACTTCATTAGGATTGCTCGATCCTTGATTACCCGGATTGCCCGGCTCAATCTCACTAGTAAGCTGATGGATCGTGAAGTTCGTTCCCGCAGCATTGTGAATTCTATCTAATTTCGTATTACGAATAATAACATTTTTGAAATTAATAGCGCCTTTAATCGTCGAACTAATCTGTACCCCAGTAAGTCCAGTTCCATCGATAACCATATCTTCAACTGTCACTTTGGCCCGCTTGGAATCGACTGATCCGAGCGTTCTCGATCCTCCGATCGACAGTCCGTAATAAGTACTGTCAAGTACTGTATTGTGACGAATCATCACTTCAGTGTCAATATCTCGATCATAAGCATAGATCCAAATCGCCCCTGTGCTGTAGCCCGCGCCTGCATCGTCGCTACCAGTACGGATCAACGTATTCCGTTCCACAAGAATCTTTCCTTCATATGGTGTCGGAGTAAACTTCGTCGATACGGAAATGCCTGCCCCATGCGCCACTGTATCCATTACAATATTGTCCTGGATCTTATGATTTTTCCCACCGAACACAATGATGTTGTTAGCAAGCCATGGCAGTTGCACCGTATTAAAGCGGTACGTATTGTTTTCAGTAAAATCAGTTGGCACATTTTCAAGAAATGACCACATCGCCATGCCGTCATCGCCAGGATAACGGATATTCATATGCTCCGCCATGCTATTCTTCGTATTAACTGAAAAGTTCATGCCGTCCGCCATGACGTTGCGGATACGAGAGCCTGCAATATAGAACTCATTTGTAGACAGATCGGTATTGAACGTATAACCGCCTTTGTTTTTTGGACGTGTAAGCCACAGCCCTGTCTTCGTATGCTCAATCCATATATTCTGCACCGTAGAGCCAGGACCGAAAGCCCCCTCAAAGCCATTCGTCTGCGCCTCATCGTCGCGAACGCTAATCTTGCCGTCGATCATTAGATCGTATACGCCAATATTGCTGCCATTGCCGAAAAACTTTGCTTCATTCAGCTTCGTATACCATGTACCCGCACCTCGGATTGTTATATCGTCCAAAATGAGTAAGCCGTCACCTACTTCAAATGTTCCTGCTGGAACCCAGATACCTTTTCCTTCGGCCTTTGCCGCTTCCATCGCCGATTTGAATGCTTCTGTATCATCTAATCCATCATTAGCTGTTGCACCAAATTCGGTAATCGACAAGAAGCCATCTGGCATTGCCAGCGCTGGCCCTACAAGCTCCAGATCGACCAAATCAATAATATAATAATCTGCATCGTCATCTGCCCGCATCTCCAACCTAACGGTTGAACCAGCTGGGATATCGCCTACAAGCGCATGTACATCATCGAAGAAGCGATGAGCACTGCCTTGTTTTGGATCATTCGACCACGGATAATTGCCGTACACCCACGCATAGGCTGAATTAAGATTCAACTCAGTACGGAACTCCCCATTTACATAGACACCGATAGTTGCCTCTATTCCACCACCCGTCAGCTCATCTGGAATCGAATATCTAACTACAATCGAATTGGCTTCCTTCGCTGATTCGAATTCAACATAATGTCCTGTCTGATCCAGCTTCACTACTTGCCGTCCAGATGCTTCTGATGCAACATCCAAATAAACGCGAGACGGACCAATGAGTTCGCCATTCGTCGCCATATGCTCCGCTTCGTAGGTCACATAAGGTAATGTAGCACCACGATACGCTAAATTAACATTTTCCTGAAGGATAACTGCGTCTATCTCAAGCTGTGCAGTCGCTGTGTCAGTAGCAGTCCGCTCTAACGATACTGAGTTGTAGCCTGTGCGCAACGGCAGCTGAATCGCAAGCTCCTGCCATACGCCTTTCCCAGTAGATGTAAATTCAAGCTGACCTACACTGAGGCCATTGACCTTCAAAGTCAATGTTTGCACAGCCTTAGTAGGATTACTAAAACGAATAGTCCCCTCGTATTCACCGTCTGCTTGACCATTTACTGCCATAATAATACGCGCACCCGTCTCAGCAAAGCCAGTTGCAGAATTAGCACCATCAGATACTACCTTTGCTCCGCCAGAAGCGAATGCTTTCTCGGCTTCATAACGGACAACTCCTGCTACCGGCTCAAGAGTCCACTTCGAAGCATCATCCCCAACATTACCGTAGTGAATCCGATCATTATCTTGCTTTAACCATTGATCATTGTTCAACGCGCTCTCAATCTGTTGATAACCCAAAATATTATGAATGTTCCACTGCGAGCCAAGCTCGATTGGTCTGCCAGAAACCTCCGCTAGCGAAATCTCGTCATCCAATACGCTGAGCAGACGACTAGTTGCCTTGTTTTTCAATAGTTTACGCCCATTATAATCCTGTACTAGCCACTGTGCCCGTGCATCATTATCTAGAGACGACGCCCCTATTGGCACTAATTCGCCGTCCTGCTCCAGTAGCAGTTCTCCCGAAACTTTATTCATAATACGCACAAAGTTTGAATCATCCAATATAGCTGTTACCCCATTGGATGCATCATCCTCATTCTGCGGAGGTATGACTGCTTCTACCGGGGCAGTCTCGAACGTCCAGTGCAGATTTTGATTGGAAGTTAAATGAAGTCCGCGCTCTGGATAACCTAGCGAAGAAATTATATTCAAATACTCATCCGAATAGCCAGGCAAATTGCTGCGGAGCATGTACGCATCGCCAATCGGAGCCCCCTCTACAATCCACTGTGACTCGTACGTGCTGCCATCTTTGGCGGTTTCCACATAACGGTAATCTGGTGTTAACGAAATATACATGCCCGTTCCCCTATTTTTCAACTGCTGCACGCCATCAACACTTTCAATAGTCCAGTGCGAATAGGCATTATCAACTGCTGGTTGACCGTAAACTACAATATTTTTCTCTGTTTGCAGCAAATATTGATCGTTGGCAACATTCTTAATGCGAACAGGCTCTGTCGGCAACAGCAACTGTCCAGCTCCAGCTGGTACGCCTTCCATAACAAACTGAATGCTATCGTCATCTGCCTCAGCATTTTCTACCTGCTGCACATGGCCAAGCTCATCCTTCATCGATAGGTAGCGCCAATCATTCCAGACGTTTCTTATCTGTATATGTCCAGATGTATTAGCGGCTTCAACTAACCATTTCGGACTAGCCGATCCCCACTCCATTTCAAAGTGCTCGACGCTAATCGCCGATTCAGGATTGTCTCTATCCATAAATTCAATATTAATATAATGACCAGTGGCGCGATTACGCACATATTGTGCCCCGTCTCCCGCATCCTCTAAAAACCAGTGCGTACGAGAATCAGCGATGTCCACATCCCCATACTTCAATTGCTTGTCTTCCTCAAACCAATATTGGTTTGAATCTTTATTCTTAATTCGAACGTACGCGGACATGTTTTGCGCATTTTCGAATGCAAACCATTTGCTATCCTCTGCCTCCGGTGATGTAAACTCTCCCGTGCGAATACGCTGCAAATGATCGAGATCGTCTTTTGTTGTTAAATAATGGTCGTTCGTCCAGCCGTTCTTAAACGCCTTAAACTCCCCGTCTTCCTCTACTATCCACTTATGGCTGCCCCATTCTGCCTCCACCTCTATACTACGAACAGGCAAAGCTGTATCTTCAATTTCTAATTCGTCAGAATCAGGCTGCATAGATATATAGTGTCCTGTGGCACGGTTGCGGATCACTTTGCGACCTCCGCCTGCCTCTTCGATATACCAATGCGAGCTAAATTCAGTTTCTGCAGGCTCACCGTATTTCACAATTTCTTCTTCTTCATATAAATACATATTAGTCGTTTTGCTTCGAATACGTACATACTGCAAAGTGTCGTCCGTCACGTTAATAAACTGCCATTTCGAACTTCCCCAATTAGGATTTATTGCGCTGTACTCCACATATTTGGTCAAATTTTGCAAATTAATATAGATTTGCTGTCCTGGAACGTTGTTTAGATCACGCGCGCTCCAAATATTTTTCCCGCCTCCATTGTCTTTGATCCGCCATAGAACATCCTGCAGCTCCGCTTCGGTTAATCCATCAATATTCAAGTCCGACAGTGGCAATTGTCCTGTCGTCTGCTGCAGTAAATTCAAGTAATGACCAGTAGCTCGATTTTGAATCAGATTGCGACCATTATAGCGCGTTATTATCCATTCTGAGCGCTGATCGCCTGCTATCGCATTGCCGTATTTCAAGACATTCTTGTCATCTTCATATAAATACATGCTGTTCCAATCGTTGCGAATTTTCACAATTTGCGGCTCACCGCCAGCACTTGCCGTGGGATCATCTAAGTACCATTGCGCGTCACTTTCAGTTGGAGAAATCGTCCCTGCCTGAGCATAGCCGATCTGTCCTGCCACATGAATATATTGTCCAGCCTTCGACACTTTCTCAATGCTGACAAAATTATCGTACAGATCGGATTCATTCAGCTTCCACTGCCCTACCCCAGCTTCATCTAACAAAACCTCCAACGGATCAGTAGAATCTTCGATATGCTCAGAGCTAATATAGCGACCAGACAATAAATTGCGAATTCTTTTATTACCGTTGTAGTCCTCGATCACCCATTGATAGGCAGCACTGCCTGCATCCAGCGCCCCGTATTTCACCTGCCCTTGCTCCTCGAACAAATATATTTTGCTGCTCTCGTCGCCAATATCACTGTAATTGACCAGTCTCACTGGCTGCACGACGGGAATGATTTCGATCCGCCATTGCGCATTATCGTTGTTAGCATTCGACCAATCATTAGAGCGAACAAATGTATCCTCGAACTGCGTATTAAGTACATAAGTCCCTTGCTGAATTTCATCCGGCGCACTTTCGCTACCTTCTGCAGCGAATACATTGGTAAAGGTTACAAAATCTTCGCTCTGAGCTGATTCCATTACCCATTGACTTTTTGTGCTTGACGCCTGGGGCTTTGCTGTGATTTGTGCCCACAATGTGCCTTGTGTAATTACATTTCCTGTAAGAGCATTGCGAAGTTCGACGATGTTCTCTCCCGCTACTTCATCCATATACCAATGAGATGCAGCATCAGAATATGAAATCTGACCGTACTCGATCTTCCCTTGGTCTTCGCCATCCTCTGTCACCTCGTAAATATAAGCTTGTCGGTGCTTGTTGTAGATACGCACCGCCTCGGCCATTGGTGCAGCCTCGAACGACCATTGCGGACTTTCCCATTCCGCGCCGATATCACCGCTTACCTGAGCGTGGCCGAGCTGGTCCTCCTCATGAATAAAATATGTTTTATTTGCAAACTTCGCGCTACGAATCGTAAATTGACTTTCACGGTTCACCGCGGGCTCGATTATCCAGCTTGTATCCACAGATTCTAATACGTCTGCCGTCATAAGCATGCTGCTGCGTTCTTGGACATTCGTCATTGATATGTATCGTCCTGTTGCTTTATTGCGAATCGCAGCATAACCGCTTACATTTATTTCATCTTCAATTGCCCAATGCGAGCTGGCATCGCTGTCTGCCGTAAAGCCATACCTGACGATAGCGTTTTCATCTTCATACAAATAATTGCCTGTCCACTTGTTTTTAATGCGTACAAACTCATCTGCTACTGCCGATACGGACACAGACTCTGCCGATGCTACATTCCCCCTACTAAATGACGCATCATTTCCTACTACAAACGTTGAAAACAACAATATAAGCGCCATCAGCATAGAAATTGACCTTCTTATTCCTGTCGCTAACATCCTCCAAAACCTCCCTATTTTGTGAACTAGCCTAATTATATGACAACTATCTAGTAGACATAGTACGTATTATTAAGGGAATTATGTGTAGTTTTACTACATATAATAAAAAGTTACTCCGATTATTACAACAACCTCACATATCGCTCTACTTATATACAAAGCAGGGTTGCCCTTGTAGATTACCTCTCTACATTAGGACAACCCTGCTTGTCATATACTAAACTACGACCCTATTTGATACTTACTTTAGCTTACAGCTTATGGCTCAATAGTATCATAAAACTTCTCTTGTACGAACCGCTCTACAACATTCATCTGATCTTGCAAATTTACGTTTTTGCTAGAGAACACCTCTTGAATAACATTAGTCATCGATCCATAGAAATCTTGTGTATTGTATTGAGATTCTGGTTTACCATCAATTAATTCTAAAGTTTCCTGACCGTATTGATATACATTGTCGTATTTGTTGAACAGTTCTGTTTCCTTCAGACCATATTCTGAATCAGCTTTATAGTAATTCAACACGGCTGGCACGAAGAATTTATTATCGTTAACTCGCTCTTGAATGTTGCGCTCCAATGATTCCAGTCCATTATCGGAGAAGTAATCAAAGGTTGCATAATAGAATGCGATTTTTTGTTCATCTTGTGTTGCATTTGGATTAATAACGAGGAAATCTCCACCTAGTACACCGTAATGCTTGCCACCTTGCTCATATGCAGGAATCGGGTAAACGAGAATATCTTCTATACTCATCCCACCTTGATTCAAAGCTTGATCAACCGGACCATCAGGACCAGCAATAACCATAGCCGTTCTGCCTTGAGCGAATGCTCCAACAGCATCACCCCAGCCAAGCGCCCAATCTTGTGGAATCGCATTCGCTTCCCATTTAAGTTTATGATAGAATTCGAGTGCTTTTATACCAGCCTCAGAATTGAAGATTGCCGTTACTTTCCCATCATTAACCTGTTGAATATCTCCACCTGCTGTAAATAAGAAATTCGTCCAGTTCCAGCCTGCCTCGTTACCTTTGCCCATTGGTGCTATACCAGAAATACCGGCATTGGGCTCAGATACTGCTTGTGCTGTTTGTAGCATTTGTTCCCAGGTCCAGTTGAATGGAGGTAGTTCAACATTCTTATTCTCAAGCAGTTTTTTGTTTACAACTACACCAGTCGGATAGCCGCGCTGCGCAATTCCATATTTTTTACCGTCGATCGTGAATAGATCTTGCAAAACAGGATTCATCTGATCCTCAAACTCGTAGCTGCTGAACAATTCTGTAATGTCGGCAGCCCAGCCCTTTTCCGCTAGAAACTTACCTTCCGTTGCATACGTATTAAATAGTGTTGGAGCTTCATTAGCAGCCATCTTAATTCCGATTTCATTCGGGTTGTATTGCCAATCACTTTTCACTATCTCTACATTTGGATATACTTCATTAAAACGTCTAATTTTGTCATCTTCCAGCGCCCGAGCCTCAACAAGATCAGGTGTCGGATAATAAATACTAATTTTCACCTTCTTTTGAGTGATGTCTTCCTCCGCAGGCGGCTCGCTCGTAGTTTCCGTTGGTGGTGTATTCGCACCGCCTTTGTTACCCGTCCCTTTATTACCACCATTACCACTACTACACGCTGAAACAATTAATGTAAAAACTAGCAGCGACATTAAAACAATTGAATACTTTTTCATGAACTTTTCCCCTTTTCTTCATAACTTTAACTTACAAATCAATCATAATTGAAGAATTATTGCAGTACGATGTGTATCTCTATGTTGATCATGTGCAAATCCACGCTTCGCTACTACCCCTTAACGCCTCCCATATTTAGTCCCCTTAAAATAAACTTTTGGAAAAATAAAAAGATAGCAACAGGCGGAAGCATCACGATTGTCAAAATCGCAAACTTAATATTCAAATCCAGGCGGCGTGCATTAAGTACGAAGTCTTTAATAGCAACAGACAACGGTTTATTTTCCTGACTTAATATAAAACTTGGCCAAAACCAATCATTCCACGCTGTAGAAAATATAAATATAGATAGTGTCGCAAATATTGGAATTGACAACGGAAAGGCAATCTGGGAAAACGAGCGAACTTCCGAGGCACCATCTATTCGCGCAGATTCAAAAATTTCAACATGTATAGCATCAATAAAAGTTTTTAGTAGCAATAGGAAAAAAGCGTTTGCACCTGCTGGCAGCCAAATTGCTGCGAATGAGCCCATCAAGCCGAGATCCTTTAAATTAATAAAGTTCGGGATCATATAGGTTGTCGCTGGAATAAACAACGTAATTAAAAAATAATAATAAATTCCTGTTTTGAATGGTACCTTCATCTTGGACAACGCATATGCAGCAAGGCCGAGCACAATGATGGTGACCGCCATATTACCAAAAAATATAAACATCGTATTTCTAAAATAGAATGGTAAGTCGATATAATTCCAAGCTGTAATGTAGTTTTCAAAATGCCATTCGCGTGGAAAAAAGGTTGGCGGAAATGTATTAACTTCCGTAGTCAGCTTCAAGCCATTAAGCAACGATATTATTATTGGATAAACCATGCAGCACATCATAATCAGTACTAGTACATTCATCATATAGTAGCCCCATTTTATTGCAGGCTTTTGAAGATCATAGGTGGATATTATACCTCGTTCTTGCTGCTTCATCACTGAATGCCCCCCTTGTTATTCATA
Source organism: Candidatus Paenibacillus intestinavium (assembly GCA_019113605.1). Taxonomy (GTDB): domain Bacteria; phylum Bacillota; class Bacilli; order Paenibacillales; family Paenibacillaceae; genus Pristimantibacillus; species Pristimantibacillus intestinavium. The sequence continues at coordinate 10,578 of DXHF01000094.1, read as the reverse complement.
CGATATTGTATAATTGCCAGAATGCTCAGTGCTAAAAACATAAGCACTCCTAGCGCTGAGGCGACACCGTAATCCTGTCTAACGAAAGCGTAGCGAATAATAAGCAAAGCATAAGTAAGCGTTGCATTATTCGGTCCGCCGTCAAGCATCGCATACTGTGTTTGAAAGCCTTGCGAGGTTGCAATAAGTTGAAGCATAAGTAGCAACACAATTTGATTGCGAATCGCAGGCAGTGTAATATAACGTACACGATGCCATATACCAGCTCCATCGATTTCCGCTGCTTCATACCAATCGCGTGGAACACTTAATATTGCTGCCAAATAAATGAGCAAGGCCGAACCAAAGCTTTGCCAAGTTTCCATAATAACAATGGAAATCATCGACCAACTGCGATCGACCATAAAGTTGATTTGTCCAATGCCAATCATTTTAAGCACCGCATTAATTGGCCCAACAGGGTCATAGAGCCAGCGCCATACACCATATAGTACGACGAACGGAACGACATAAGGCAAATACGCCGCTACACGGGCAATACCTCGAAACCGACGCATTTCCGAAATACATAGCGCAAAAAATATAGGCACCCAAAAACCAATTACGAGCGCAAGCGCCATATAATAAAGTGTGTTTTTAATCGATATAAGCACATTAGGATCAGCAAATATCGTCTTATAATTGGCAAAGCCATTAAAAGTATTCCCTTTAACAAAGTCAATAATGTAGAAACTATTAAACACTCCCTTAAATATGGGAAGCCACAGAAACAATCCAAATATAACAAGCGCGGGCAGTACAAACAAGAACCCCCCTAAATACCCCTTCCCTTTAAATGACCGCTGTTTCTGCGACTTATTAAGATTTGGTCTCTTTAACTGTTCCGCTTCAATTGATTCCATTATGCAGTCCCCCATTCCTTCAGTAGATATAATCATTGTAAATAATCGGGAACTACAAAACGAGGTGCGAATCCATGCTAATTGTAGGCGATATTACTTCTTCATTTCGGAGGGGCTTACCCCGTAATATCTTTTGAAAACTTTACTAAAATGCTCTGGCGATTCATAGCCGACACTCTCAGCGATTTCATAGCGCCGCATATCCGTTTGCAGCAACAAGCGCTTACTTTCCTCCATACGAAGCTTAATAACATATTCCCATAAGTTGTAGCCGCTTATTTTTTTGAACAAATAACTTAAATAGTTCGGACTGACATGATTTTTTTGAGCGATTTCATTCAAAGTAAGCCCTTTTTGTCCATAGTTTTGATCGATATAGGTACGACAGCGTTCAACAATCATATTGTTTTGTGCGGCAAACTCGGCCTCATCTGGTTCACTTTCTCGATAAATATCCCACTTGAAATCGCCGAAATAAAACACAAAATGATCTTGAAATCTTCGACTCCAATCTAGCGCTTTTTCCGCCTGAGCGTAAACCTCATTTATAAATTCCATTCCTTTAAATATTTGACTGATGCCTACTACTGAGGACAAGTGTAAATATGTCTCTATATTATGCTGTAAGCTACGTCCGATCATTTCCAATTGGTTGACTTTATCGACACTAGAATCCCCATATTGCACATCGCTCCACTGCACTAAAATAGCAATGTGCTGTTCTCTTTCTTCATATATGCTATGATTCCACTGCTGATTAAGCAGTTCTGCTGCAATATTACGTACAGCATACCGTAGCAAACGTTCATCCTGTACCGTATATGTATACCCTTCTTTCTTTTGTTCATGTTGCCCACTTAACTTACCGCGGCTATCCAGATTCAGCTTTAATTTTAAAACTGCAAAATACGGTCCACTAATGATCGTATTGAAACGACCTGCAAGCTCAGCTACAATACCAGCTAACGATTTTGGGTCGGCACGCTGCAAGCGATCGAGCAGTTGATCACGTTCAGGCAAAAGCACTTGCATATGAAAGTGCTCATCTTCTCCTAGCTGTGACAATAGTCCTTCAGGCTCATGCTCTGACTTGTCTATATGTAGCAAAACATGACGAACAGAGGCAAGCAATTGCTCGTTATTAAGCGGCTTTATTAAATAATCCTTCGCCCCCAGCCGTATAGCCTGCTGTGCATATTGAAATGTCTCATGTGCTGATATTACAATTACTTCCACCCAAGGCTTTATTATTTTAGCTTGTTGCATAAGCTCAATACCACTCATCGAACCCATTTGAATATCGGTAATAAGCAAATCAATTTGCTCCATTCTTAAAAAATCAAGCGCTTCATAGCCGCTATGCGCTGTATAAATATGATCAATGCTAATGCCGGACTCGGCAAGTAAACTACTTAATCCTTGGCATATTAATGGCTCGTCATCAACTATTAGTAAGTGGTACATGAAACCCATCCTTTCTACTCATTGCACTATTTTTTCTTCCGTACGAGCAATTACTCATTCAAAATATTTTGCTCATAGGTAGCAGGCAGCACGATAAGTGCAACCGTTCCTCCACCTTCACGCTGAAGATAGCGCAAGCCATACATATTGCCATAATGAAGCTGTATCCGCTGATGGATATTGCGAATACCATAGCCAAGCTGAGGATTCGGATCTTGCTCGTACAATAACCTGCTTATGCTCATAATATCGATTGGCTTATAGCCATTATCCTCCACCTTAATGGAGACACGTTCGCTTTCTAATTCAACTGATACATGAATCTCTCCATCTTCCCCCATTTGCTTCACACCATGAATCATCGCATTCTCAATAAGTGGCTGAAGTGTGATTTTCGGAATTTGTATTTTCGCTACAGTCTCTGGAATATGCCAGCTAACGTGAAACTCATAAGAGTAACGTTTCTGCTGAAGGTTTACGTATGCCTTGGCATGCTCCAACTCTTCCTCTAGCGAGATTAATTCTCTACCTCGACTAAGCCCAATTTTCATCAGCTTGGATAATTCTTTAATCATTTCAGATGTTTCATGACTGCCTTCCAACTTACTTTTCCAATAAATACTTTCCAATGTGTTATATAGTAAATGCGGATTAATTTGTTGATAAAGCAACTGCAACTGCGATTCCTTCGCTTTGATATCCATTCGATATTTATAGTGAATAAGATCATTCAGCCTGCGTGCCATATCATAAAGTGCAACCATCAGTACTCCTACCTCATTGTTGCGATGCTTCGTCGGTGTTTTGGGTACAAGCTTACCTGGCTCATAGCTCCGTACGAAGTATGCCATCATTTGCAGCGGCCGCATTAATGAGCGCCAAAAATAAAGAAGCATAATGCAGCCGAGCAGCATATAGGCCACTGTAATAATTTGAATGATACGCTTTAACTCATTTTGCTGCTTCAACAATGATTGAATCGGAATTTCATAGATTAACTGATGTCCTGAGTCTTCATATTGGCTCATAATGTATATGGAATTAGCAGTAATAAGTTCACTTGTGCCGTAGCGTTCATCGACATTAGCAGATGATAATAGCTTTTGATGCTCTAATAATTGCTCTGGCACTATAAGCTCATTACCTATTTGCTCCGCATTAGTCGAGCTTAATATGCGATTGTTAGAATCCACGTAATATATGGAGCCTTGCGGTAAAGAAACAGGCTGTAATGACTCTGCTAATTTGATATCCATATTAATCGCAACGAGCACACCTAAAAACTGATTTCCATTACTTATATTTCCAATTGCGCGGATATACGCCAATGTGTCGAAGCTTGAATAGCCAACATTATAAGGTAGAATATTCATATCACCTTTGCCTCGTTTGCTAATCGCTTCATCATACCATGGTGGCTTATTTTTATCGTTGAAAAAGCGAACACCATACTGCTGGAATTGCTGCTTCGGCACGAAAAAGTAATCCTCATTCGGATCGTAAATATATAGCCAGTAATAGACGGCTTCCCCACCATTGAGTGGGGTGGAGTAGCTGGCGAGCAAGCGATTTAAATTGTCATATTTACGCACGCGCTCAATAACACTTTCGCTTGAATTAGGGATCATCCGTTGAGTAATTGGATTTTGAATAATCGTTGATGATATTTTGTTTACGGTTTCAATATCACGATGAATGAGTGTGTGATTCTGCTTAATCAATTCCACATAAGCGTTCGTTACATGATTTTTCAGCAATCTTTCCGCCTCATAATTGCCATACCAATGAAGTAGAATAATCGGACTCACCATTAATAGAAACAGTAAAATTAATTGCTGCTTCATATTCATTTTAGTTAGCGGATTATGTTGAAATATATGCATAGGTTCTCTCCTTATCAAAATAATAAATGGGTATGATTAAGGTTGATTATGTTCTATATCTTAAATATATCAATAAAACAGATCACGCAGTGTAGTTAATTCTATCGAGTTGCATTTCTTTTTACTAAGTATCGTAGAAATACACATACTTTTTGAAGTTAATCGAAAGTTACCTCTTTATCGCGTCGTCACTTTGACTAAATCTACATAGTAACAGACATCATCATCGTAGTATGGCATATTAGCAATAGTCCATCCGAAGGTTATGCTTATAATGCAAACTTGTATGCGTTTGCATTATATAATTGAAAGGATGAGATGAATGAACAAACAGTTAAAATCGTACTACATCATGTTTTTAACTTTCATCATTGTGTTATCGCAGCTTACGTTATATCCTGTTTCTGCTGCAGGACACGCCAATCTTGCCGTAGGTAAGCATGCTACAGCTAGTGGTTATACCGAGATCTACCAAGCAATCAATGTAACAGATAACAACAGCAACACCTATTGGGAAAGTCCTAACAACACTTATCCACATTGGCTTCAGGTTGATCTGGGAGATACGGCCGAACTCAGTGAGCTTGTGTTGAAACTTCCTAGTGGATGGGAAGCACGAACACAAAATATTGCCATTGAGGTGAGCCTTGATGGTGTTAGCTATGTAACGATAGCTCCTGCTGGTAGCTACAGTTTCGACCCTATTGCTAACAATGCAGTTAGCATACAGCTACCTGCAGTTGAAGCCCGCTACATTAAGCTTACCTTCACAAGCAACACTGCTTGGCAAGCAGCCCAGCTTTCTGAACTTGAAATTTACGGCACCAGCTTGACTCCAGAACCAGAGCCTACGCCTACACCTACTACACCACCGCCTACAACTGACAACATCGCACATCATAAGCCCATTTCAGCATCATCTACCGTTCACATCTTCGAAGCAAGCAATGCCAACGACGGCAACACCTCAACTTACTGGGAAGGTGGTAGCAATCCTAGTCAACTGACCATTGATTTGCAGTCTCAATATATGCTTAGTTCTATTGTGCTGAAGCTGAATCCTGCTGAGCAATGGGGAGTGCGAACGCAAACCATTGAAGTATTAGGCAATAACGTTAATGATTCTACGATGACTACCCTTATCAACGCCCAAGCATATACCTTTGATCCAAGAAACAGCAATTCGATTACGATACCAGTGTCGGCAGCAGTGAAGCAGTTGCAAATCAATATTCTTAACAATACTGGTGCAACAGCAGGGCAAATTGCCGAACTCGAAGTATACGGAGTAGCAGCACCTAACCCAGACCTCATCGTCAGCAGCTTGTCTTGGATGCCTACTGCCCCACTGGAAACTAGTAGTATTACGCTGCAAGCAACAGTAGAAAATACAGGAAGTGTCAACTCACCGCCTGCGGAAGTAAACTTTTATGTCGATAATATACTCGCAGGAAGTGCTCCCGTTGGTGCTCTTGCAGTAAATGGTTCAGATACCATCACGCTCGATATCGGGGCAAAGCATGCTGGCAACTACAGCCTCAGTGCCATCATCGATGAAAGTAATATGATTAGCGAACAAAACGAAAGCAATAATAGCTACATCAGTAGTTCTCCATTAATAGTTGATTCTATAGCTAGCTCAGATCTAATAGCTACTACAACGTGGAATCCAAGTAACCCAAGCAACGGAGACCAGCTCTCTTTCATCGTCACTTTAAAAAATCAAGGCAATATAGCGACAAGTGCCGGTCCACATCAAGTTACGGTTACTTTGCGAGACAGCAATCATGCAGTCGTTCAAACTTGGACTAGTTCCTATCAGGGACAGCTTGCCTCAAGTACTTCAGCTACAATTAATGTTGGCAACTGGACAGTAGTTAATGGCAACTATACTGTAACAACGACCGTATCCGTCGACAGCAACGAAGCTCAGCTCAAGCAGGATAACAATAACAGCAGCGTAAATCTATCCGCTGGCCGGGGCGCCAATATGCCGTTCACTGTCATTGAAGCAGAATCAAGCTCTAATACAACGAACGGCACAATACTTGTACCAAACTTTACACCAGGCGACTTTGCAGGAGAAGCTTCAGGCCGCTCCGCTGTTTACTTGGATGCTCAAGGTGAATATGTCGAATTTACACTTACCTCTTCAGCGAACGCTTTCGTGCTACGACACGCTGTAGCAGAAAATACAAGCGGCACTGTCAGTATTTATGTAGATGGAGTTAAGAAAGGAAGTTTCAATGTTAGCTCTAAATTCTCTTATGTCTATGCTACTCCAAGCACGCTCGGTGAGCTAGGCTATAATAATACACCTGGCTCGGGGTTAACGGCTTATTGGCTTTATGAGGATGCTCAGTTGCTGCTTGATGAGGTGTATCCTGCTGGCAGTACGATTAAAATTCAAAAAGATGCTGGCGATGTACCATGGATTTATGTCGATATGCTTGAAACTGAGCATGTCGCGCCGCCTGCACAAAATCCTGATCCAAGTAAATATGTTGAAGTGTCTGCTACGAAATCTATTGAGCAAGCACTGAACGATTTCAGACAGGATGAAAATAAATTAGGTATATTCATCCCCGCTGGCGAATGGTCAATGAACAGCAAAATATTCTTATACGGTCGAGCTACTGAAATTGTTGGAGCAGGTCCGTGGCATACCAAGTTAGTGGCGCCACAAAACCAGAGTAACACTGATATTGGTTTCAACATTGGCTCTACCGCAAATGGCTCAACGATTAAAGATCTATCTGCATGGGGCAATTATGTTTATCGTGTTGATGGTCCAGGTAAATTTATAGATGGTAACGGTATGCAAGGTGTTACTCTGGAAAACCTTTGGGTTGAGCACTTCATTTGTCTATATTGGGGAGTGAATTCCTCCTACAACACATTTAAAAATAATCGTATTAAAAATATGTTTGCCGACGGTATCAATATGACGAACGGCTCCTCCTACAACATCATTGACAACAACTACTCGCGTGGATCAGGCGATGATTCCTTTGCATTGTTCAGCGCCATTGACTCAGGTGGCAGTTATAATGTCGGAAATCAATATATTAATTTAACAGCGGTCTGCGTCAGACGAGCTGCGGCATTCGCCGTATATGGCGGCTCAGACAACTTATTCCAGAACTTATATGCTGCTGATACACTTACTTATCCAGGTATTACCGTTAGTAGCTTGAGCTTTGGCTACAATACATTAGGCTTCGGCGATCAGGACACGATCATCGATGGAGCAACGCTTGATCGAACTGGCGGGAACTTCTGGACCAGTGTCGGTGCTGATGACAAGATCAACGACTACCAAAACTTTGGTGCAATCTGGTTCAATGGCGGAGATCGTACTTTCAAAAATATTCTCGTGAAAAATATTGATATTAATCAGCCAGTCTACTTCGGACTAATGTTCCAAACGAAATCTCCTGAGAACCTAGCGATGCAAAATGTACGCGTTGAAAATGTAAACATCAACCAGCCAGGACGCTACGGCATTAAGCTCGTTGTAAAAGCAGAACAAGGACAAGGCCCAGCCAAAGGTGAAGCAAGCTTCAAAAACGTAAAGATCAATCAACCTGGCGTTGCACCAATTTACGGCGAGCAAGGCAGTCCGAACTTCAATATTATAAAGTTAGAAGGGAACAATTGGTAGCTGGTTAAGCGATAGAGGCTACCTCTGTTATAGATAGTAAATCGCTGAAAATATGATATGAATTTAGTAGTGCTAGACATCTTGCAGTGTTCACAAAGGGGGAGTCCATAAAACCAGTGAAAACTGACAACTGGACATCCCCTTTGTTGTTAATATTAAAAATATGCAATTGACACTTGCTCTAGGAGAAGTTGAAGAAAAGCCGAAATCCAAACGAACCCTTGCTCCTATATTCAGAGCCTACGATCAGAAGCAACTATATATAATCTTGGATCTTGAGGAGTTTATCCCAGCTCATCATGTCGCACGTGTCATTACTAAAATGATTGAAGCCATACCTGACGAGCAGTTGTTTAATTATAGTGTGGGTGATGGCCGTAGTTCTTACCATTCCAAAATAATGCTGAAGGTGATTCTATACTGCTACTCTCAGAAAGTCTATTCTTGCCGTAGCATCGAAAAGCTGCTACAAGAAAATATTCCGGTGATGTGGTTAGCTACAGTAACTGGATTTCCGTGGTGTACTGGCTCCAAATAGTTATTGAACGCAAAAAACCGCAGACTCTGCCCGTTAAAGGCTATGTCTGCGGTGCTTCCGCATTCTATTATTATTCAACTTCTACCGATGTAACCCCAGTACCGATAATGAAAGTTCGGTTTTGGTCATTCGACTTCATGTTCTTAGTATTTAATCTCACTAACTACAATTCTTGGACTAAGGTTATTGAGGTTACCCCCCAATCAACTCTGATATATAGATTGACTAACACCAATATAGTTATAAATATTTTTAGAGAGTATCTTTCCAGTACAATTATTTAGAAGATATTCATCAACAATTTGATTTGAAAGTTCTTCAATCGTACTAGCTTCTAAACTTCACAATAACTATTAAGATAGTGAGTTTAGTTGTTGTATAAAACTAACTTATTAAGACCAAAAATATGAAAGGTATAAGAAGATACACTCCATAATCAAGAACCGACATTTTAATATAAAACGAATTTTTGATTCTATTAGGGGAAAACAAAAAATCCGCATTTGCTTGCGAAATAGAAAAACCCAAACGCATCAAGGCTTCACTGTGTTTGGGTCATTCTAATTAGCGACATTCTAGTATAAAACTAACGACAAAGTATAATAAAGTAACCGCCATTTTAAGATAAAGTTAACACCTGGATCGTCATTGGTAGGTGTGGTTTGCTCAGTCGTACTTCTTAGTGAAACGAATAATGGATCTTCTTCATCACATATATTATCTATGTTAACTCGTGGCATGACTTGTTGAATAACTGGTACTACCAATTGCCACATTTTCACGGAACCTGCAGTGAAGAATGCAAGTCGATTATCAAAAGAAAGAAATTTGGACATTGCATCCTCCTGATTTTCTTTCGAAAAGGATACTCGGAAATCCGATACAAATACAGTCAATTCTTCCGATTTGTACGAAATAAGAATAGTCATTCTTTTCCCCCTGTTCGAGATACGTCACTGCAATTTATTTTGGTCATACCATTGAAATTGTGTATAGAAGGTAACCCCTATAGCTTCGCCAACACCAATTCCTATCGCTAAACCAGAAATGACTTTTGAATTTTTGTCTTTATTACTGTAGTTCATTGTAACCACCACAATTAGCAACTTATATGTAGCAATTTGGATCACTACATAACTTTGTTCTTTGCATACTCCAGAACTTCCAACACTGCTTTTTCCGGGAGTAATCTAATTACATTAAACAAATCATTTTGTGATTGATTAAATACTTCACTATTCCCAGTAGGCGGCTCTTCATATCCCTTGAGTAACCAATGAATGCTGACACGACACCGTTCATGTATAGACATTAATGTCTCAATAGATGGGTTGCAATTCCCTTGTTCGATGTCACTCAACGTCCCCTGTGATACACCAATTTGTTTTGCGAATTCAATTTGGGTTAATTCAATCTTTTTCCGTAACTTTCTTATATTTTCTCCAATATTACTCATAGCTCCACCTACAATCCGATTCGGAAAGTGCTATTTCATATTCAAGGACTGCAAGATACGTCACTTTGAATTGGCACTTTCCGAATCAAGAGACTATTGATTCGGAATCTCGGAAGATCCCTTGATGTATAAGGACTTTCTGAAGTTTTAGCTCAAACAACAGTGCTATTTCATCTGGTCTCTTGTGGCATTAATACATATAATGTGTGGCAACATTACGTATTACCCACAGTGCACTACAGAATCAAGGTTTTTTTTAACATTCAAATATTTTCGTAAACTACAGCATTGACTAAAATTAGCGTTATTACATCATAATATTAATTCCTAACAGCACTAAAATCCCCATTCCAACAGCCCATACTACAATAGCAATCGTTTGCCAAATAATTACATATCGTTTCGATGCACCTGACGCAATACAGATTAAAGCAGCTAGATGGTCCCCGATTAACAAAGGACCAAGGAGTGACACTCCGGGAACACCAAACTTATGAAACAGCTTCTGTCCTCGTTCTAAACGTTTGTTTTGCTTTTCTTGTTTACGTTCAGATGTGTTTTTACTTTGTAGCCACTGCTTAACACGATCACTAGCTAGAATAACAACCATAACTGAAATCCAGTTTCCAACGATTGCAGCTACTATCGTCAATACTGCAGAGAATCCAATT
>DXHF01000008.1 GCA_019113605.1 Candidatus Paenibacillus intestinavium | reverse complement strand
TCCTTTGTATCACGATAAACGAGCCATAGTAGCCCAGGCCAGAAACCTGCCGTCCACCAGTACGGCGGCTCCAACACATATTCGCCATTCACGCTAGCATGTGGGAAACGGTCCTTAATTCGCTTACTTGTCCGCGATACCTTTCGTACAATTTGCTCCCAAGCTTCTTGTTCCCATTCCTTCGTTATGGTCATCGCTCTCGATCTCCATTCTATGTCCAATTTTTGTTTGTTTCCTTCCCTATCTTCTAGTTCTATCCCTCTCCTTTAATCATATTAAATTGAGTTATTAATGAATAACGTTATCTTTACTTTTTCTATGCCATTTTTGACTTGTTAAAATCTTCACTCAAATGACTCGGAGTGCGCGATGAAATAGAGATACTAATAAGAACAGTATTGAAAACAAAATCCCCCTTCAGAAAAATTTTTCCTAAGGGGGATTGCTATACGGGATAATACTATAAGTTCATATTCAAAATTACCTCTATTACGCTATTCTACATAGGATACAAATTCATTGACAGGCTTACGATAGCCTCTAGGTCTTCTGCTCGACACTTTTTCTTTTCCGAGCGTAATCATCATAACAACTTCATATTGATCATCAATGTTCAATATATCCTTAACAGCCGCGGCATCAAATCAAATCATTGGGCAAGTATCCCAGCACTTATCCTTGACAGCTAACATGCAGATCTTATATAGAAAAATAATTACGGTTGCAATTGCTGGAACTATTCACGCCATACTACTATTAGCATTACTCTTCCCTACTCCCTTTGGTCAATCTTACAGTCCGAGTTATAGTACAGATGTTATCTCAGCTACGTGAACTAATCGGAGACCGCTACGTGAACTAATCGCTGCTCCAATCGCCGTTGTCCTCGTATTTATTGAATTAGTCATAGTCGTATAAATCCGAGGACAAAAACGACCGCTTCGCTTTTCCACTAGCGATTAGTTCTCTCCGCTAGTACGCAGAAGGGCGATACGTCCTCTCGGCTAGGACGTAGGTCAATGGATAAAAACAAGGTTACTTTATTCAACTTTCGCTCTGTAACACCAATTTTGACTCTACAGCATCATGTACGATGCAACTTTCACTCTGTAACATCAATTTTGGCGCTACAGACATTCGTCCTCTCTATTTTCTTATTAAGCTCAATGAAGTCAGCTACTTGTTTTATTCCAATTCTAGCCCTCTTTTGTTACATACCGTGCCTCTTGCACACCAGACAGTAAATAACTGGAACCTTTGATACCACTAAAAACTTATACTTTCTAAATATCCGACAAAACACCTAAAGGTCCCTAGAAACCTTATCTAAAGACCCTCGATATTAATATCGCAGCCAGAAACTCATCCCCCTGCTTGCGATTGCTCAACAAATAATAAAGGATTGTTTGTACACATATAGGCTCCGCCTGTTTCATATTGAATTTCCCACAATCGTAATCTCGCCATTTTCTTTACAATCAAACACGCAGAGCGAATTCCATAAGCGGGATTCGTTATGCGTGTTTGTCGTCTGGTAGCATATGAACATACTTCACCACAATTGTGAACAATAACGGAAATCTATTGAACCCAAGTGAACATTGAGGTATGATTCTAGTTAAGGAAATACTATCTAACAAAGAGGAGCGATTTACTATGGAAATTCGTCACGCATCACACCCGCAAGAAGTTAAAGGATATGACACCACGCGTTTACGTCAAGATTTCCTAATGGAATCATTATTTACTGAGAATGAGCTTATGCTTTATTACAGTCATGTTGATCGTTTTATTACTGGAGGTGCTTATCCAACTACAGCAGCTATTAAGCTAGAGGCGGATCGTAAAGATATGGGGTCTGATTTCTTCTTGGAACGCCGTGAAATTGGGATCATTAATATCGGTGCACAAGGTAAAATTACCGTTGACGGCACTACTTATTTAATGGAACCAAAAGACGGACTTTATATTGGTCTTGGTGCTGTAGACGTTGTATTTGAGAGCGTTGATGCTGCTAATCCAGCTAAATTCTATATCAATTCCTCACCTGCACATAAAAATTATCCAACGGTACACATTCCAATCAGTGAATCTACACCAGCTCATCTCGGAAGTCCTGCTACATCCAACGAGCGTGTTATTAATAAATACATTCACCCACAAGGTGTTCAAAGCTGTCAGCTAGTTATGGGCTTAACGATGTTGAAGCCAAATAATATGTGGAATACGATGCCATGCCATACGCATAATCGTCGTTCTGAAGTGTACTTCTACTTTGATATGCCTGAAGATGGCGTTGTGTTTCACTTTATGGGTGAGCCACAAGAAACTAGACATCTTGTCGTTCGCAACGAGCAAGCGCTTATCTCACCAAGCTGGTCTATCCATAGCGGTGTAGGCTCAAGCAACTATACCTTTATTTGGGGAATGGCTGGGGAAAATCAAATCTTCGATGATATGGACCATGTTGCCATGCAGGATATAATGTAGTAAGAGCTTAACATTGGCTGATGTGTAGTCGGTGAGGGCAATTACGTATATAAAGGAATGGTTGGTTTGTCTAGTATGAAACGTCATCAGCAAATAATGGAGTTACTCATTCAGCAAGGGGAAGTAAAGGTACAAGAACTCAGTGAACAGTTAGATGTCACCGGGAAAACGATTCGTACTGACTTGGAAGTTCTAGAACAGAGGGGTCTTCTAACGAGAGTTCATGGTGGAGCTGTGTTGAAACACGCTACAGACCTTGGGCTGCTTCCATTACAAATTCCGAATCAAAAGCAGATAACGGAAAAGAACGTTATTGCGCAAAAAGCACTTGAATTAATAGAAGAAAATGATATTATCGCCCTCGATGGTGGAAGCACAACGCTCGCCATTGCTAAGTTATTGGAAGACAAACCACTTACAGTTATTACGAATGATTTGTTTATTATGAGTGAGCTTAT
>DXHF01000093.1 GCA_019113605.1 Candidatus Paenibacillus intestinavium | reverse complement strand
AGAGACAATCGTATATCGCATGCCTATCTATTTGAAGGACCCTCAGGAACAGGGAAGTTAGCTACAGCCAATGCTTTCGCAAAAGCGATATTTTGCTTGCACCCAATAGACGGTACAGCTTGTGGAGAGTGCCAACAATGTCGGAAATTCGAAAATGGTAATCAGCAAGATATTAGGTACATCGCTCCTGAAGGGCAAAGTATAAAAATCGACCAAATCCGTCAATTACAACGAGATATGTCATATCGTACAACATCGGCTGGCCAAATGATCTATATAGTAGAGCAAGCTGAAAAAATGACCGTGCAAGCGGCCAATAGCTTATTGAAGTTTCTTGAAGACCCTGTGTCACCGGTCGTTGCCATACTAATTAGTCACAATGAACAGGCGTTACTGCCAACCATTAGATCAAGAACGATGCGCATTCCATTTACCCCGCTTGCACCAGAGATTATGTTGCAATTACTCGTAGCAGAAGGTATCTCACCAACATTAGCTAGGACGGCTGTTCATCTTTCTTCTGGTATCGATGGGGCTCGAGAAATTCTTGAAAAGAATGGGTTTGCAGAAATTAGAAGCCTAGTGATACAATTAGGTAAGGAAAGTATAATAAAATATACTACAGCAATGGTGACAGCTGGGCAAAAGCTATTCAAAACTGAATATGCGGAGCAAATAACGCTTGTGCTACAGTTACTGTTGTTATGGTATAAAGATATGACACAATTCCAGGCTGGGAGAAATGAAAACATTGTTTTCATTGATCAATTGGAGTGGATCAGCGAGCATGCGTTTTCACGCTCATTCGCTAACTGGGTTACATGTATGGAATATGTACTAGAAGCGGACAAGCGTATGAGAGCAAATGTAACGCCTCAACTTTCTTTTGAGCAACTTTTGGTTAAATTACAGGAGGGCTAATCCTTGTATAATGTTATAGGCGTTCGCTTTAAGAAAGCGGGCAAAATATACTACTTTGATCCTGTAGAGCATCCCGTAGAAAAGGATCAACATGTTATTGTTGAGACAGCCAGAGGAATTGAATACGGTAAAGTAGTTATTGGTCAAAAGCAAGTAGGAGAAGAGGACGTTGTACTACCTCTTAAGCGCGTCATTCGTATTGCGAATGACTCTGATGCACAAGTTGTCGATGAGAATCGCAATGCTGCAACAGGAGCCTTTACAACATGTATGGAGAAAATTCAACACCATCAATTGCGTATGAAGCTAGTGGACGTTGAATTTACTTTTGATCGCAATAAAATTATTTTTTACTTTACTGCTGAAGGAAGAGTCGATTTTCGTGAACTTGTGAAAGATTTAGCAAGTGTATTTCGCACTCGGATTGAGCTACGTCAAATCGGTGTACGAGATGAAGCGAAAATGCTAGGTGGAATTGGTCCTTGTGGTAGAGTATTATGTTGTTCATCTTGGTTGGGGGATTTTGAGCCTGTTTCTATAAAAATGGCTAAGGATCAAAATTTATCGTTAAATCCAACCAAAATATCAGGACTTTGTGGAAGATTAATGTGTTGCTTGAAATACGAGCATGATAATTATGAAAGTGTTCGTGAAGAGATGCCTACAATCGGTAAAATGGTTGTTACTTCCATGGGTGAGGGCAAAGTGACCGGAATTAATGCTTCGACAAAAACAGTATTTGTACAGTTATTTGATATACCAGGTAAGGCAAAAGAACTTTCTTTAGATGAAGTAGTAGTGAAATAGGCATAATGCCAATAGTAGCTTAGCATGTGACTCTGGGGTGGATACTTAGAGATGAAGGATATATTTATTCAAATGACTGAAATAGAAGAGCGAACAGGACAATTACATGTCGATCTTGCTTTGCTGAAGCAGCAAGTAGTAGCGTTAATAGAAGATAATCAACGTCTATCTATTGAAAACGAGCAACTTAGACAAGTATTGAAGCGGGAGCATGATTCTGAGCGAGAAGTGGATACAAGTTCTTCAGTCCACGAGAAAACAAATCAGCATACGAAGCAAACAGTTGATTCTTTAGAGCAATCGGCTGAACTAGGCGAAGGTCATGATAATTTGGCAAACTTATATCATGAAGGCTTCCATATTTGTAACGTATACTATGGACATCTTCGTACCGAAGGGGATTGTCTGTTCTGTCTGTCTTTCTTGAACAAGTGAGAACACATTGAGATATAAGGCCGCCCCAGATCTAATAAGGGCGGCTTTTTTAGATGAAAGTTCAAAAAGCGGACTTTGATAACGAAATGATGCTAACGTAGCGTATTCAACATCGCATCTGAAACGAACTTGGAAAGTATAGCGTAAGCTTCCGATGTATGTTTCTTGCAGAAACATTGTAGGATCGCGTGTACGTAATCATGTACACTTGCGCTTCCGTCTTTCTCAAGTAGCGTCTCATCTTCTCGGTGCTGACAAGCGATATTTTTGAACCTCGATTGGAAGAGGAAGTTCAAAAAGCGGGCTTCGATGAGTATGCAAACTTAACTTATTCGAGATTGAATAAGAAGCGAGTTTATATATAAATACAGTAATGTAAGGAGAGAGAATTGCTTGGTCACACACAATCCAGTAGAGCTATTTGAAGGTGAACGAATTGATGATTTATTAACGGAATCACAGTTGAAAATTATTCAAAGTAGAGAAGTGTTTAGCTTTTCATTAGATGCTGTCTTACTTGCTCGGTTTGCTCGCTTTCCGAAGAACGGTAGAGCAGCTGACTTTTGTTCAGGTAATGGTGTTATAGCGCTACTTAGTACCGATAAGACGGAGGCTCATATCGATGCGATAGAGATCCAACCACGCGTAGCGGAGATCGCAAGACGTAATGTAGCGATGAATGGGCTAGAAGAGCGTATTACAATTATTGAAGCTGATTTGAAGGAATATGCCCAGACAGCGGAAAATGGTATATACGATGTTATAACGGTTAATCCTCCCTATATGAAGTCTGCAGCTGGAGATATGAATATTAATGAACATTATGCGATTGCTCGCCATGAAATTTATTGTAATGTCGAGGATATAGCTAAAGCTTCATGTAAATTACTTCGTCCAGGTGGAAAGTTATTTATGGTTCATCGACCATCGCGTCTAGTTGATATTACGGAGGCATTACGCAAATGGAAAATTGAACCTAAAGTTATTCAGTTTGTACATTCTCATATCGATTCGGAAGCTAATATGGTATTAATTGAAGCAACACGTGATGGGAAGCCTGACATTAGAGTGCTACCACCACAAATTGTATATAATGAAGCGGGAGAACAAGTGATATGAACATTCAGAAGAGCTTTATAGGGGCTTCACAGGAGCGACAAATGGGTAAGCTATATTTAGTTGCTACACCGATTGGTAATCTAGAAGACATGACGATGAGAGCGATTCGTACATTACAGGAAGTTGATCTTATTGCTGCAGAGGATACAAGACAAACGAGAAAGCTATTAACGCATTTTGAAATCAAAACAAAATGTGTTAGCTATCATGAGCATAATAAGGAAGCTAGTGGACCTGAGTTGATTAAGCTTCTATTAGAAGGTAATAATATTGCACTTGTAAGTGACGCAGGGATGCCAGCGATTTCTGATCCAGGGGAAGATATTGTAAGAGATGCAATTACTAGTGATATCTCAGTTATTCCGATACCAGGAGCAAATGCAGCCTTATCTGCACTTATTATGTCAGGCTTGCCAACGGATCGATTTTCATTTATTGGTTTTTTACCCCGTGATAAAAAAACGATTATACAACTCCTTGATAA
>DXHF01000092.1 GCA_019113605.1 Candidatus Paenibacillus intestinavium | reverse complement strand
GCGGTCTTGCTGGTCTAATGGCTACAATCAAAGCTGCTGAGGCTGGCACACATGTCGATCTATTCTCAATCGTGCCCGTTAAACGTTCACACTCCGTATGTGCACAAGGCGGTATTAACGGCGCTGTAAATACAAAGGGTGAAGGTGATTCTCCTTGGGAGCATTTTGATGATACCGTATATGGCGGTGACTTCCTAGCGAATCAACCGCCAGTTAAAGCAATGTGTGATGCTGCACCTGGTATTATTCACTTAATGGACCGTATGGGCGTAATGTTCAGTCGTACATCAGAAGGCTTGCTAGATTTCCGACGTTTCGGTGGAACACAATATCATCGTACTGCATTTGCAGGCGCTACAACGGGTCAACAATTGTTATATGCACTAGATGAGCAAGTTCGTCGTTGGGAAGCAGCGGGACTTGTAACGAAATACGAACATTGGGAATTCCTTGGTTCCGTCATTGATGATGACGGCGTATGTCGCGGTGTATCTGTCCAAGATTTACGTTCAATGGAAATTAGTACGGTGCGCGGTGATGCAGTTATTCTTGCATCTGGTGGTCCTGGTATTATTTTCGGGAAAACGACGAATTCCGTTATTAATACAGGTACTGCTGCAAGTGCGGTATACCAACAAGGTGTAAAATATGCGAATGGCGAGTTCATTCAAATTCACCCAACAGCAATTCCAGGCGATGATAAACTTCGTCTAATGAGTGAATCTGCTCGTGGTGAAGGTGGTCGTATTTGGACTTACAAAGACGGTAAGCCTTGGTACTTCCTTGAGGAGAAATACCCTGCATATGGTAATTTAGTTCCTCGTGATATCGCAACTCGTGAAATTTTCAGCGTATGTGTTGATGATAAATTAGGAATTAACGGTGAAAACATGGTTTACCTTGATCTATCTCATAAAGATCCTAAGGAACTTGATGTTAAGCTTGGTGGAATCATTGAAATCTATGAGAAATTCATGGGCGATGATCCTCGTAAAATTCCGATGAAAATTTTCCCGGCAGTTCATTATTCAATGGGCGGTATGTGGGTAGATTATAATCAAATGACGAATATTCCTGGTCTATTCGCTGCAGGCGAATGTGACTATAATTATCATGGGGCTAACCGACTTGGCGCTAACTCGCTATTATCGGCGATTTACGGTGGTATGGTTGCAGGACCAAAAGCAGTTGAATATATTAAAGGTCTTAATAAATCCGCAGAAGATATTTCCGCTTCTGTATTTGAGAAGGCTACTCGTGAGCAAAAGGCGAAGTATGATCGTATTCTTGGTATGAATGGTACTGAAAATGCTTACGTTCTTCACAAAGAGCTTGGCGAAGTGATGACTAATAATATGACCGTTGTTCGTTACAACGACAAGCTGGTTGAAACTATTCAAAAGATTAAAGAACTGAAACAACGTTATAACAATATCAACATTAATGATACAGCGAATTGGAATAATGCTGGTGTCGCATTTACTCGTCAATTTTGGAATATGCTCGAGCTTTCTGAGGCGATGACATTAGGTGCATTGCAACGTAATGAATCCCGTGGCGCACATTACAAGCCTGAATTTACGGAACGTAATGACGAAGAATTCTTAAAAACGACGATTGCTGATTGGACACCAGAAGGTCCGAAAATTTCGTATGAAGATGTTGACGTTAGCTTGATTAAACCTCGTACTCGTGACTATTCTGCAGGGAAGAAGAAAGGAGAATAACAATGGCTGAAACTACAGTAGCTACGAAAACTGTTACCTTTATTATTTCACGTCAGGATAAGCCAGACTCAGCAGCATATACGGAAACGTTCGAAATTCCTTATCGTCCTAATATGAATGTAATTAGCGCTTTAATGGAAATTCAACGTAACCCGGTAACTGCTGAAGGTAAGAGCACTACACCAGTCATTTGGGATTCTAACTGTTTAGAAGAAGTATGTGGTGCTTGTTCTATGGTTATTAACGGAAAGCCCCGTCAAGCTTGTAGTGCTTTAATAGATCAATTAGAGCAACCGGTAAGACTTGAGCCAATGCGTACTTTCCCAGTTATTCGCGACCTTGTTATTAACCGTGAGCGTATGTTCTCTGCTCTGAAAAAAGTTAAAGCATGGATTCCAATCGATGGAACGTATGATCTTGGTCCTGGACCACGTTTGGCAGAATCAGAACGTCAATGGGCATATGAATTATCTAAATGTATGACTTGCGGCGTATGTCTTGAAGCTTGCCCGAATGTGAATGACCGTAATAGCTTTATTGGACCTGCTGCGATTTCTCAAGTTCGTCTCTTCAACGTTCATCCTACTGGTGCGATGAATAAAGACGAAAGACTTGAGGCGCTAATGGAAGATGGCGGAATAGAAGGCTGTGGTAACTCTCAGAACTGTGTTCGCTCTTGCCCGAAAGGGATTCCACTTACGACTTCAATTGCTGCGATGAACCGCGATACTACTAAGCTATTATTCAAAAAATGGCTTGGTGTATAGTCCGTATACAGTGTCTAGTTTATTTTCATAGCGTTATAATTATGAACGTCGGGATAGCAATCTATCCTGGCGTTTTTTATGTATATAAGTAGTAAGCTGTTGCAGCTCATTAAAATAATATATTATTCATTATCATTGATAATCATTATCACAAGAGGTTATTATTATATTACTG
Source organism: Candidatus Paenibacillus intestinavium (assembly GCA_019113605.1). Lineage (GTDB taxonomy): Bacteria > Bacillota > Bacilli > Paenibacillales > Paenibacillaceae > Pristimantibacillus > Pristimantibacillus intestinavium. The sequence goes on along the minus strand of DXHF01000092.1, from coordinate 2,825 downwards.
AAATTTGTAACGATTGTCAATGCTAAGGAGTGGTACCTGTAGTCTATTAGCTACATTAGCGGACTGTAAGGCCGTTATTCGTACGTTTTCTGCTCAGATTGAGTTTTCGCGGACTCAGATGACCTTATTCACTCGTTCACAAGTGAATATTGAGCTTAAAAGGATCAATTGCGTATCGTAAGTCCTCTTACATATTAAAGTGTTGGTTTTGAGCTAATTAGCGCACTGTGTGTCCGCTTGTATGCGCATTAATGTGCCTAGTGCGTGGTAACAGAGCTGGAAGTAGTTTAAATGTGCGTAACATGTAGCTAATGCGTCGTAACAAGCCAAAAATACCACTACAGCTGTCAAAATCGAGCTAGCCAAGCACTGTAGCGTCAAAAATGCCACTACAGCGTCAAAAATCGAGCTAGCCAAGCACTGTAGCGTCAGAAATGTCACTACAGCGACCAAAATCAAGCTAGCCAAGCACTGTAGCGCCAAAAATGTCACTACAGCGTCCAAAATCGAGCTAGCCAAGCACTGTAGCGTCAAAAATGCCACTACAGCGACCAATATCGAGCTAGCCAAGCCCTGTAGTGTCAAAAATACCACTACAGCGTCCAAAATCGAGCTAGCCAAAAGGTGTAATGAAAATCACAGTAAGCTCAAAGAGTAAGTGTTACTATATGTGGAGAGTGTGATGGAGGGGGGGAACAACGTTGAATATAGATATGTTCTTAACATTAATAATATTGCTATTAGCATCGATCATGTTTGTTAGTGGAAAAATACGCTCAGACCTCGTAGCTATATGTGCTTTAAGTTTATTAGTCATTCTTAATATACTTAATACTGGAGAAGCGTTAGCTGGCTTTGCAAGCTCTGTTGTCATTATGATGATTGGCCTATTTGTCGTTGGAGGAGCGATATTTCAGACCGGCCTTGCCAAAATAGTTAGTGGAAAGCTATTGAATTTAGCGGGTACGAATGAGACAAGACTACTTATTACTATTATGCTATCGACCTCCTTTGTTGGGGCATTTATTAGTAATACAGGAACGATTGCAGTGATGCTACCCATTGTTGTAAGTTTGGCTAATCAAGCTCAAGTAAGTACAAGACGACTACTTATGCCATTAGCGTTTTCAGGTAGTTTGGGTGGAATGCTGACCTTAATTGGTAGCCCGCCGAATATGGTAGTAAGCGAAACGTTAGAAAAAGCCGGATTTAAAGATATAAGCTTTTTTGGATTTGCACCAACGGGTGTCATCTGCCTTGTTGCCGGAACATTACTTATTATATTTTTCAGTAAAATAGTTCTGAAAGGGAAAAGTAAAGGTAGCTCGAAAAAGAAAAAAGAGCGTTCATTAGATGAACTAGCTGAGCAGTACAGCCTTGCGCAAAATTTATATCGAATGCAATTGGGTGAAGGCTCGCCGATGCTCGAAAAGTCGCTGAAGGAGCTTTCGTTGGCAAGTTTATATCATGTACATATTAATGAAGTTAGACGCCGTCAATCTCACAAAAACCCGTTTTTCAAAACGATTAATCAAGAAATGGCTGGTCCAGAAACTAGATTACATATAAATGATATTATATATGTTAGCGGTCATTTTGAAGAGATTGAGAGATTTGCAAGGCATCAGAAGCTGACAATTATTAGTGATGATATTGTGGAGAAGGACTCTGCAGCAGCGATTGAACAGTTAACAACTACCGAAATTGGCATTGCCGAAATACTTATTCCTTCTAATTCTCGTCATATTAATCAATTGGTGAAGCATTCGGGATTTCGGGAAAACTACAATGTTAATATCCTTGGTATACAGCGTAAAGGAACGTATTTGCTTAATGAATTGAAGGAAGAGAAAATAAGATCAGGCGATGCGATTTTAATTCAAGGGGAATGGAAGCATATTGCACGATTATCTCTAGAGCATGAAGATGTTGTTGTCGTTGGTCAACCGGCCCAGGAAGCTGCGAATATACCATTGAAGCATAAGGCACCTATTGCCGCTCTTATTATGGTGCTTATGATTGTCGGAATGATTATTAATATTATACCTGCTGTTGTATGTGTGATGATCGCTGCAATAATGATGGTCGTTACAGGATGTTTGCCTAATATGGAATCAGCTTATAAGACAGTTAACTGGGAAAGTATTGTACTTATTGGTGCAATGATTCCGATGTCTACAGCAATTGAAAAGACAGGCGCGGCAGCCTTATTATCTGAGAAGCTTGTTATTGGGCTAGGAGGCTATGGTCCATTAGTATTGCTTGCGGGAGTGTATTTTGCTACATCAATGATGACGCTATTTGTAAGTAATACAGCGTGCGCTGTGCTGTTTGCTCCAATTGCTTTATCGGCGGCAGTAGCGCTTGACGTCAATCCACTTCCATTTATGCTAGCAGTATCGATCGGAGCTAGTATGTGCTTTGCTGTACCGTTCTCAACGCCACCGAACGCGCTTGTGATGGGTGTCGGTAAGTATAAGTTTATGGATTATGTGAAAGTAGGCTTACCGGCACAGATTTTGTTGGGGGTTGTAATGGTCATCGCAATACCATTAATCTATCCATTTTGAGCGATAGCTCAAAATGTCCATACAAACAAGAGCTGTATTAAAGGAATGATTGATTCCTCTAATACAGCTCTATTTGCTTAGCCTATCCATTTCTCTGCCCATTGTTGAATGGCATAGATGACAGGTTCTAAATCTCGACCTTTTTCAGTCAGTTCATATTCAATACGTACAGGCATTTCAGGATATACATTGCGAACAACGACACCAGAACATTCTAACTCCTTCATGCGATCGGTAAGCATCTTATCGCTCATT
>DXHF01000091.1 GCA_019113605.1 Candidatus Paenibacillus intestinavium | reverse complement strand
ATGATATCTAGAGGGGAAGTTGCGTTAATCATTGCTTCCACAGGCTTACAAGCTGGATTACTTATGCCCGAATATTTCACTTCAGTTGTTCTTGCTGTCATTGCGACAACTTTGGTTGCTCCACCTATGCTAAAAATATTTTTCAAGGAGCCTGCACAACCAATTTATAATAAACACGATAAAGAACTTGAAGAGAGTTTCTAAATATAAAGCATTGTCATGAGCAGTATCTGCATGACAATGCTTTTTTTGAAATATACTTTGACTAATATTGCTGCATATATCGAACGCATTTATAGGTATAATAACCGAGTTCATGTCCAACCGTATCCCGTAACCATGAAATCGATTAAATCTCGTCAACTAAAATATATAGTGAATTACGTTTCTTTACTGATCGTTCTCAATATGTTATATTATCGATGGGAGGAGGAGATTAGATTGGCAAGAAGTAAAGAATTCGAAGAGAACGTAGTATTAGATAAGGCGATGAAACTCTTTTGGGAACAAGGTTATGAGAAATCATCTATGACAGATCTAGTCGAGCATATGGGCATCCATCGTAGAAGTTTGTATGATACATTTGGCGACAAACATACGTTGTTTTTGAAGGCTATGGATCGATTTCGCGATAAGGTGAATGCTGAAATTGCAGGACAGGTTAAACGAGCTAAAACTGCAACAGAGGCGCTAGAACTTATTTTTGATTTCATGATAAATGGTAATGAGGATTCTCCTTCTGGCTGTTTGATGGTGAATTCAGCGGTGGAGTTAGCAATGCGCGATGATGCTGTCGATTCAAAGTCAACGGAATCGTTCACATTATCAGAGCAGCTATTCACAGATATTATTTTGTGGGGGCAGCAAAATGGGGAATTTAACTCAGCTTGCAATGCCAACGAACTTGCTGAACAATTGCATGCAGTATGTGTCGGGTTAAGGGTAATGACAAAAACCTCAATGCCCAAAGAAAAACTAAAAAGCATAGCTAGTTTTTCCATCAAATCTTTAGATAAGTAGTTATGTATCATTTAGGATGCCTTTTTTCATTTTGTATAAGCAAGCTTTGAGTCTATAGTGACTTATCTTTAATAGATATAAAGATAATGTTCACTATGCACATTCTAGAATGATCATTCCTGAATAGGTGCTGTGAAAAAAAAGAATTTATACATGAATAATAGGAGATGATAACATTGAAAATTTCTGAACAAGTCGCATTTGTCACTGGAGCAAACCGCGGCTTAGGGCGCCAACTAGCACTTGAACTTTTATCAAGAGGGGCAAAAGTTTATGGTGGTGCACGTAATCCGGAAACCATAGACATTCCAGGTGTAATACCTGTGAAGCTAGACATTACGAACCCTCAAGAAATAGCTGCTGCGGCTAAGGTCGCTAAGGATACTACACTTTTAATCAACAATGCTGGTTCGTCTACAGGTGCTTCTTTACTAAACGGTGATCTTGATGAAATACAATTGGAGTTTAATACACATTTCTTTGGCACGCTTTCCATGGTACGTACTTTCGCACCGATTGTTACAAGTAACGGTGGTGGATCGATTCTCAATATTCTTTCCGCGTTGTCATGGGTTAGTTCCGGAACAGTTGGAGCATATACTGCTGCAAAAGCAGCTGAATGGGCATTAACGAACGACTTGCGGTTAAATCTGTATTCTCAAAATGTGAAAGTAATAGCATTACATGTGGGCTATATGGACACAGATATGACGAAAGGGTTAGAAGCTTCCAAATCCAATCCAAAAGATATTGCCCAAATAGCTATTGATGGTATTGAAGCAGATCACTTTGAAATTATTGCTGATGACTTAAGCCGTCACATACAAAGCTCACTTGCAGGTGGTGTTTCTGCGATATATCCACATTTATCTTAATACAAATGACAAATTTTAATGAGGAGTGTTATAAATGAATAAAATATGGAGCAAAACAAAAATTGGGAATTTAGAATTATCTCATCGCCTAGCAATGGCACCAATGACACGTAGTAGATCGAATGAAGATGGTACACCGGGAGAATTAACAGCCCTTTACTATGCTCAACGAGCGTCAATGGGACTTATAATTACAGAAGGTACACAACCTTCTGATGATGGTCAAGGATACTTATTGTCACCTGGAATATATACGGATAAGCATATTGAAGGATGGAAAAAGGTTACCAATGCAGTGCATGATGCAGGTGGATATATATATATTCAATTAATGCATGCTGGTCGCATGGCGCACCCAGACAATACACCACATCATAGTCAGCCTGTTGCGCCATCTGCAATCGCGCCAGGTGCTGAAATGTTTACAGCTAAAGGTAAGCAGGACATCCCTGTTCCTCGTGAATTAAGTATAGAGGATATTCAAACGACCATTGCTGACTTCCGAAAAGCAGCAGCTGCGGCAATTAAAGCTGGTGCGGATGGCGTTGAAATTCACGGAGCAAATGGGTATCTAATTAATCAATTTATCGGTGAAAATTCGAATACACGTACAGATGAATATGGCGGATCTATAGAAAATCGTACTCGCTTCGCGATTGAAGTAACAAAAGCAATCGTCGAAGAAATTGGAGCAGAAAGAACAGGTTTCCGTATTTCGCCAGGAACACCTCTTGGTGGGTTACAAGATGGTGAACATGGCCCTGAACTTTATCGTTATCTTGTAAAAGAATTAGCTCAATTGGATTTAGCTTATCTCCATATCATGCATCTCGGGAACGAAGAGTTGCTCCAAGACATTCGCTCAATCTGGACAAATCCTATGTTAGTTAATCGTGCAGGTCGAGCTTTAGAAAATTTAAGTGTCGATCTTGATAACGGTCTTGCTGACCTAGTACCCGTCGGTGTATGGTCATTAGCTAATCCGGATCTGGTAGAACGGCTGAAAAAAGGTTCTCCATTAAATTCAGCAGATCCTACAACATTTTACGGCGGCGGAAGCAAAGGGTATACGGATTATCCAACGATGAAAGATTTGGAACAAGAAAGTAACTAGCTTGTA
>DXHF01000090.1 GCA_019113605.1 Candidatus Paenibacillus intestinavium | reverse complement strand
GAGATATTAACAAAGATGAGTATATAGATGCTTTGTATTCATCAATGACAGAAGGCAAAATATACGGAGTACCACATGGTACCAACCCAATTGCATTAGCATATAACAAAAAAATATTCACAGAAGCGGGTGTTCCTTACCCTACTGATGAATGGACATATCAAGATTTGCTAGATACAGCAGAAAAATTAACAAAGGTCAATGGAGATAACGTTGAACACTATGGTTATATCTCAGGTAAAAATATTGTTTCCGGTTGGTTACCATGGATTCGGGCAACAGGTGGTCAAGTGTTAGACGCTACGCTTACAAAAGCTATGGTTAATGATCCAAAGTCAATTGAAGGAATAACCAAATGGTCTGATGCAGCAAAAAGTGGTATTTTTGCACCTCATTCTTTTGAAAAATCTTTAGGTGGTGCTGAGCAAGTATTTGGTCAAGAAAAAGCGGCTATGTACTATGTTCAATACTCAACTCAGTTGTATTTCCAAAGTGAATTCCCAGATTTAGATTGGGACACAGTTATGATTCCTAAAAACTTCGATGGTACAAGAACGGTACCAATGGTAACTAACTCTTGGCTTGTATATTCTAAGGCTAGTGAAGAGAAAAAAGAGGCAGCTTGGACATTCTTGAAATACTACTTGAGTGAAGAATCACAGGATATTCTTGCAGCAAGTGGGGCATCTCTACCAGTACTTAAAAGCTCTCTAGTAAAAGTTGATGCGATGACAGATACGAAACCATCCAATAAGAAAGCTTATACGATGGGGATTGCAGAAGGTGGAGCTACATTAGATGAAAATGCAACTTGGGAAGAATGGAATGGTGTTGCCCAACCATTGTTCGATGAAATTTACAATAACCGTTTGACTGTTGAAAAGGGTGCTGATGAGATTACTGAAAAAATTCAGGCCGTTCTGGACAGAAAGTAGAATCGTGACGGAATGAAATTGGTGGAGTGGAGCTATAATAGTCCTCTCTTCCTATCTACTTAGGAGGCGATTCAGTTATGCATAGGCGCAGCAAATGGGCTTATTTGTTTACCTTACCCTACATGATTAACTTAACAGTATTTTTCTATATTCCAGTTATTTTCTCTCTATACATCGCGTTTACGCAATGGGATTTTTTCAATCCACCTAAGTTTATAGGTCTATCGAATTGGACGACGATAGTAAATGATGAACGATTTATCGGTGCACTTCGTAATATCTTCTTATTCACATTAGTAGTTGTTCCTTTACAAGCCTTTCTTGCATTAATCGTTGCATATCTTCTAAATATGTCTATTCGATTTAAGGGTTTCTTCAGATTTGCATATTTTCTTCCTGTTATTACACCATGGGTTGCAGGTGGATTGTTATGGGTGTGGATATATAATTATGACTTTGGAATTTTGAACTGGCTATTAGGAGAATTAGGGATTCCGAAAGTGAATTGGCTTGATCATGAATTATGGTGGGTTGTTATTCTTTCCATTGCTTTTGTGAATGTTTGGAAAAGTGTAGGTTATTCTATGATATTGCTACTAGCAGGTATGCAAAACGTTTCGAGTGATCTTCGTGAAGCAGCCAAAATAGATGGTGCAGGCGAAATGACAATATTCCTAAAAATTGTGATTCCACTTGTATCTCCTATGATCTATCTAGTTATGATATTAGCGACAATTTCTTCATTCCAAGCATTTGATGTGTTTTTAATTATGGCGGATGCCAATCTTAATGTAATGCCTGATCGTACGATGGTGCCTAACATGATGATTTATCGTGAAGCATTCCTTTATTCAAGAATGGGTTCAGCCTCCGCGATGGCATGGTTCTTATTTGCAATTATTATGATTTTTACGATTATCCAAAGGCTTATGGAGAAAAAGTGGGTGCATTATGAGAATAATTAACATATTTCGATCAACAACGGCCTATATTATTCTGCTCTTGGGTGCGGTAATTATGGTATTTCCATTTCTTTGGACCATATCCACATCGTTAAAATCTGGTGGTGCAGTGATGAACTTGCCCCCTGAGTTTATTCCGGATCCAATTATGTGGAGTAACTATAAAGAAGTTCTAATAAAGTTCGATTTCCTTAGATACACAGGGAATAGCTTTTTTCTAGTTCTTTTGAATGTAAGCTTTACAATAATATCCTGTTCTTTGATTGCGTTTGGTATGGCGATGTATAATTTCCGCGGAAAAACGTTGATGTACCTATCCATGCTCGGGACATTAATGCTTCCTTTCCAGGTTACAATGATTCCTAAATACTTTATTTGGAAAGAATTATCTGTTTTGGATACCTATTTTCCACTTGTAATTCCATCCTTATTGGGTGGAGCGTTTGGGATCTTTTTAATGCATCAATACTTTAAAGGTTTGCCCTATGAGTTTTATGAAGCGGCCCTTGTAGATGGGTATAAGCCTTGGGGGATTTTCTGGAAGATATATTTCCCGCTAGCCGGACCAGCAATCGTTGCTCTTATGATATTCACATTTATGGATAGCTGGAATAATACGATCGAACCTCTTTTATATTTGAAAAATAAAGATTTATATACGTTACCACTAGCAATGCTCTACATCAAAGGGCTAGAAGTTGGCAAACTTCACCTAGTGCTTGCAGGCGCTGTCATTACAATGATTCCGACGATTATTGTATTCCTTATTGGACAAAAGTATTTTGTAGAGGGCATATCGTCTACTGGAGTAAAGGGATAGGAATCGAATAACATTTTCAAAGAATTATTACTTCTAGTCTGACAATAGGGCATCGAAGGCTTATGGATTCAGAACTTATTGATGATGGAATGAGAGGGGATATTCAAATGAATGGAAATGTGCTAGTAAAGCGTATGCTTGTTTTACTATTGGGATTGGTTGTCTTTTTAGGAGGAACACCCTTATATGCGAATGCAAATACAACGGATAACGAAATAAAGTTGCAAGATCATAATGGGCATTGGGCAGAAAATACTTTAGAGCGATGGATTAATCAGGAGGACTTGATAGGCTATGCTGATGGAACGGTTAGACCTAATCAAGTATTAACTCGTGGGGAATTAATGGTTTTTATTAATCGAATCATTGGACTTGAAGAGACAGCGGAACTATCTTTCTCTGATTTATCTAAGGATAGTTCGTTATATAGTGATGTGGCAAAGGCTGTGAAAGCGGGTTATGTACACGGTCGCCCGGATGGAACAATTGGCGTCAATGAACCCGTGACAAGACAAGAAGTTGCAGTTATGATTGCTCGAGTTTTGGGTATTCCTGAGCAAAGTAATGACGAAGCGCTACTATTTAATGACGGGGGCATGATTGCTACTTGGAGTAAATCGGCAATAAGTGAATTAGTAAATCTAGGCATTTTGAGAGGTTATGCGGATAATAGCTTTCAACCTTCACGATATGTAACACGAGCAGAGGCAATTGTGTCCTTAGATCGTGTTTTAGCACAAATGGAACAACAATATATCATTACTAAGCCTGGTATATATGATTTTTCTGATATTCAACATACGCTGAATTGGGACATCATTATTTATTCATTTGGAGTGACTTTACGAAATGTATCCATTGAAGGAGATCTTATACTAAGTAATGGTGTAAGCCCGCTGGATGTGAATCTCGAAAATGCAGAAATTAAGGGAAACACTATTGATAGAAATAATGTAGGAACTCCGGCAGTTACACTTACTCCGACGAGTAATAACGATGGTGGTAGTAACAATGGTGGCAATAATAACGGTGGGGAAGAGGAGCTACCGGAGCAGTTAGCACTCGTTGTTAGTGGAGAAGGAAAAGCTGTAGTGGTGACGGAGGAAACAGCCTCCCAGCAAGTCGTAGATGCTGCTGAGTCACTAATTGAGTATGTATATAAATCTACTGGAGCAACATTACCTCTACTTGATGCTGATGAAGCGGAGTTATTAACTAATAATGAGCTACTTATCAATGTTGGTTTTATCGGTGATGGGGCTGATGATACTGCGATTACTCAGCAGTTAATCGATCTAGATAACGATGGCTTTGTTATATTTCCAGAGTATGCGGCTAATATAATAACAATTATTGGGCCTACTGACTGGGGAACGGAATTTGGAATATATGAGTTTCTTGAGCGTTTCATAGGAGTTTGGTGGTTATTACCGGGACCTGAAGGCGAGGATGTTCCACTGCATACAGATATATTAATAGAGGAAGAACTCGTTCGTCAGGAGCCCACTTTCTTCTCGAGGGCTTATGATTCGAATATTGAGAATACTGTAGCTAGAAAAGCTTGGACTAGACATAATCGTATTCATAATAGAATGGATCACGATCACAGTTTTTGGAAGATACTTCCTCCATCGCAGTATCAATCAATTTATCCTGATTTTTATCCTACGAATAACGGTTTGCTTACTTCACATGGCGGCTGGCAAATATGCTTCTCCGTGCCACAAACTGTTGATGTCGTTAGTGATATGATTCTAGATTTCTTTGAACAAAACCCAGATAAGGATTCGTTCTCCCTATCGGTGAATGATAATGGCGGTTTCTGTGAACAAGATCCAACTCACCCTTTGTATCCCAATAAAATAAATTCTATTGGATATCAAGATATGTCTAATATCTATTTTGAGTGGGTAGATAAAGTTGCAGATATTGTATTCGCTCAATATCCAGACAAATATATTGGAACGATTGCGTATCATGAGGTTTATGAACCACCTACAAATGTTACTTTGCATCCAAACGTTATCGTTTACATTACAGATGAACGATTAGCTTGGGCTGATCAGGATATGGAAACAGCGGGGAAAGCTTTTACCGAAAAATGGTTAACTGCTGCGCCAGGTGTTGCCTTTTATGAATATTTGTACGGTACACCGTATTCATTGCCAAGACCTTATATTCACCAAATGTCGGAAAATTACAAATACGCTGCTCAAGTAGGTGTTAATGCACAATTTACAGAGCTATATCCTAACTTTGGAGAAGGTCCTAAAGCGTGGATTGCATCTAGATTGCAGTGGGATGCATCTGCAGATGTTGATGTTCTGTTAGATGAATGGTATACACGTGCGGTAGGAGCAGAAGCGGCATCATATCTAGCTGCCTACTTCGAGCACTGGGAGAATTTTTGGGAAGTAAGAGTGATTGAGTCAACCTGGTTTGAAAAATGGGTAAATACTAATCCTCGTCGTAATTTTATGAATTTCTATGATTCTACTTACTTTAAAGAGGTTACCGCTTCGGATATTGAATATAGTAGAAGTTTGATGGATTCAGTAGTAGACAAGGCAGCTACACCGGAGCAACAAGCAAGAGCTAATGTATTAATGCAGGCATTTGAATATTACGAAGCATCTGCGCTTAGTTATCCATCAGATGGACCTATTGTGCCAATTACTACTGATGAAGAAGCGGAGACTCTACTTGACCAAATGATTATCAAGTTATCTAAAGCTGAGTATAGACTACAACTATTTGATAGCTTTGCAACGCATGAGATATTACAGCAACCATTAAATCCAAGAAATTATGGGCAAGCGTGGTCCGGCATTAGAAGTAAGGAAGTGGATCTGCTTATTCAGTGGGTGAAGGCTAATACAGCTAATGATACTTTCAAAACGTATGTGTTAGATACAGTAACGGAAGTTGAATCTGAGCAGGTACGGAACTATTTGAAATTTATATTAGCTGAAGCAAGCGATCAGGTTGCATTGAATGTGAATACATCATTTGAGGATGGTATTACTGGCAGCATTGATGATACACCACCATGGTGGTACTGGGTAGATTACGGTCAGGATGAGGACAATGTACATCAATCAGATATTATAGCTCGCACTGGTGATTATAGTGTTGAAGCAGTTGGGATGAAAATTGGTGGACCTGTTATCGATAATATCGAGGTAAGTCCAGGATTTCATTCCTTAAGTGCTTATTATTATGTGCCAGCAGGCTCGCAAAGTAATGGAAATATTTCGTTATTTATGAACTTCTGGGATGCAAATGGCACCCACTTAGGTAATGCTATTACTACCAATGTATTAGCTAGAGAATCTGCAGGTGAATGGGCGTTAATTGAATGGGTAGGAGAGATTCCCGAGAAAATTGGCGGAGTTCCAGTGAAAAAGGTGCAATTCGGAGCAAATATTTTTGATTTTGAAGATAATCAATTATTATACCTAGATGATTTCAGACTATTACGTTTAAGTGATCTCTATATTCCTGAGGATGATGATGAGGAGGAGCAAATAACTATTAATCACAATAGCTCCTTCGAATATGGGAATGTAGGCAGTGATGATGCCTTGCCATGGTCCTATTGGATTGATGGAGGTGTTGGCACAA
>DXHF01000089.1 GCA_019113605.1 Candidatus Paenibacillus intestinavium | reverse complement strand
ATAATCCCATTTTTTTTCGCTTCTCCAAGAATGGAACTCGTTACGCTTTTTTGAGCCCCTTCTGCAATCCATATCTTATTAATTTCACGACCTGAGCGTAATGCTTCCAGTACAGGATGCTTACCAGCAATCAAGCCTTCTGTGTTGTGAGTCTCTGACATGTTGTTCACCCTTTCTTACTTTTAGAGGTAATTCAAAACATTCACTTGTGATCACGATGTTTATGCTAACGTAGCATAATCGGCTTCTACACTGCTATTCATCGCTAGTTTTGGTGCTCGTGTACCAACTACGTACATTCCACCCCTCACGTCACTAGCTTCATAGCATTTTCTCGGTGCTGGCAAACAATTGTTTTGATCTTTCATTTATACTTTCCAATTAGCCAAGTTCACTTCATATTCGATGTCGACTAAGCTGCTTTAGATTACCCTTCGTTATCGTCCGCTTTTTGAACTGCCAATTACAATAAAGGTTCAAAAAGCGGGATTTCAGAATCGAGAAGATGGAGTGCTACTTGAAAAAGGCGGAAGCGCAAGTGTACGTTATTGGTACACGCGAACCGTACTTTCCAAGTTCACTTCATATTCGATGTCGAATAAACTGCGCAGCTTATTCTTCGTTATCAAAGTCCGCTTTTTGAACTACCTTACCGATGCCTATTTCTAATAATTGCCCTAGCCGTACTATCCGTCCTTCAAAATACAAATAACCAACTAACGCTTCCAATGCTGTAGCATGGCGATAATCCAACATATCAGCATTTTTCGGAGGATTGCCTGACTTACTGTTACGACCGCGCCGAACAATATCTGCTTCTTCCTCCGAAAGATGCGGCTGCCATTTTTCTAACATACTGCGTTGTGCCTTAGCAGATACAAATTGCGTAGCCTCTTTGTGCATATGATGTGACTTATGATTGGGTAAGGATATCAAATATTGTCGCACCATCATCTCATATATAGCATCGCCCATATAAGCTAATACTACAGGTGAAACGAGGTTTGGTGATTTACTTGGCTGATGAAATGCAAATGGGTTATCCATAATTCACGCTCACTTACGGCGCCAGCGAATACCTTGTGGAGTATCCTCTAGTACAATATTTAGTTCATTAAGCAGATCGCGAATTTCATCTGCTCTGGCCCAATTTTTCGTGGCTCTTGCTTCTGTACGTTCTACAATAAGCTGTTCTACCTGTTCATCTAAATTATCCGCTTCAGCTTGCTCAGGCAATAAACCAAGAACATTATTGAATGTGAGGAATAACCCCATAATAGCTTCAATAGATGCGTAACTAAGGCTTGAATCCTGCAACTTCGTATTCGCAAGTGCCACTAAATCAAATAATGCGGTAATGGCATCAGACGTATTGAAGTCATCATCCATTTTACTATTGAAGTTCTGTTTCACTCGCTCTAATTCAGTCTGTAATTGCGCCTCTACAATCCCTTGTTCTTGATCCTTGGCAATTTCCAGACGGTGAAGCACATTATTATAACCATTGGTAATCCGCTCAACGCTATTAAGTGCTTGTGCAATCGTATCATCACTAAAGTTCAATGGGCTGCGATAATGAGTAGCAAGCATGAAGTAGCGGATCACTTGTGGTTTAACTTTTTTCACAATTTCACGAACAGTAATACCATTACCAAGTGACTTCGACATTTTCTCATTGTTAATATGAATGTAACCATTGTGCATCCAATAACGAGCAAGCGGTTCTCCTGTTAAGCACTCTGATTGCGCAACCTCACACTCATGATGCGGAAATTGCAGATCAAGTCCACCACCATGAATATCGAGTGTATCTCCCAAATATTTGCGTGCCATCGCTGAACATTCAATATGCCAGCCTGGACGCCCCTTCCCCCATGGACTATCCCAACTAATTTCGCCCGGCTTAGCTGATTTCCATAGCGCAAAATCTTGTTCGCTTGCCTTGCGCTCATCGAGCTCCACACGAATACCATGCTGCAATTCATCCAGGTTTTGATGTGATAGTTTACCGTAGTCAGGGAATGTTGACGTACTGAAATAGACATCTCCTGCACTTTCATAAGCATGGCCCTTTTCTACTAACTGAGCGATGAATTCAACTACCTCATCAATATGATCCATCACACGCGGGTTCATCGTCGCTCGGCGGATACCAATCGCTTCAGTATCTTCATGGAATGCAGCAATAAATTTATCTGCGACTTCATTGACTGTTGTTCCAAGTTCATTGGCTTTACGAATAAGCTTATCGTCTACATCTGTAAAATTAGAAATGTAATTCACTTCAAGTCCTGTATGCTCCAAATAACGTCGAACGACATCAAAGAAAATCGCAGGACGTGCGTTTCCAATGTGAATGTAATCATATACCGTCGGTCCACACACATACATTCTCACTTTGCCCGCTTCAATCGGTATAAACTGCTCCTTTTGACGTGTGATGGAATTATATATTGTAACTGACATTAAGTAACCCTCCGCCCTTATTAACTACTTCGATCATTATCATTATTTTCTTCTTTTTTAGATTTCTTTAGTAAATCTATCTCTTGCTGCATTTCTCTCAGCATTTCAATAATAGGATCCGGTAGCTGTGTATGATCAAGTCGATCACGTACTTTTTCACCGTTTCGTTTTACTATACGACCTGGATTACCAACCACAGTACAATTGTCTGGCACTTCCCGAAGAACAACCGCATTCGAACCAATACTAGAGTTATTCACTACAGAGAAGGAACCTAACACCTTAGAACCAGAGCCTATAACAACGTTATTTCCAATCGTTGGGTGACGTTTACCTTTTTCTTTCCCTGTACCACCTAATGTTACACCTTGATAGATAACAACATCATCGCCAATAATACAAGTTTCACCGATTACGACTCCCATGCCATGATCAATAAATAAGCGATCACCAATTTGTGCACCAGGGTGGATTTCAATGCCTGTGAAAAATCTACTTACTTGAGAAATAACTCTAGCTAATGTATACCATCTTCCATTATAGCAAGTATGAGCAATGCGATGTGCCCATATTGCATGTAAACCAGAATAAGTGAAAATAACTTCAAACCGACTTCTTGCTGCTGGATCATTCTCTATTACTGCTTGGATGTCGGATCGGAAATGCCGAAACATACACGTTTCCCCCTTTTCACTTGTCAGTACGGTGCCTGCCTTCGCAGTTTATTCGACTTCGTATTTGCCATTCATCGCTTGTTGAGCTTATGCTTCCACAGTATGTTTCTTTCAGAAACATTGTAGATACTAGTGTACCAACCATGTACACTCCATTTCTCACGTCACTAGCTTCATGTCAACTATTCGGTCCTGACAAGCGAAATATTCGATGATGCCCTCTGGCGAGTAATCCCGTGATGCACTTCTTTGGTCTGCTTCGATGATTCAACGCCGGATCTTTGATCCTGGTTGAATAGTTTCTCAATCGCGAACGCGATTGAGAAACTTCCTTGTTCCCCTTCGAAGGCTAAGCATCTACCTTCAGTCAAATTAGCCCCCTTGTGATACTTCGTGATCACAGTCGTGTATATTGAACAACCTCTTCCAATCAAGTTCAATATACTCGGCTGTCAGCACCAAGAAGATGCACTTCAGCGGAAACGCGTAGCACAGCGTACGTTATTGGTACGCGAGCACACACAGGCTTTCGATGGAGGGCATATTCGATGCCGACTAAGCTTCGTTAGCATAATCTGCGTGATCACAGTCGTGTATACTAAACATC
>DXHF01000088.1 GCA_019113605.1 Candidatus Paenibacillus intestinavium | reverse complement strand
GGCATGAGTTTCCAGGCCTCATTCTATTAGGCAAGATTGAAACTGGATTGGAAGAGTTTGCAGAAAAGCTTGCAGGTATGAATGAAGAATTCGAAGTGACAATTGAAATGATGGATTAGAGGGAGTGGTGTTAAGAGTGAAACAAGTCCTATCCATGTTATTTGTACTATTATTAATTTCTGGTTGTTCTACAGATGAACAGCAAGGTCCCGCAAACGATCAGCAGCCTACTATAGCCGAACAGGAGAACTCTCCGAATGGGCAGGAAACTGACGGGCAAGAAGAGAAAAGCGTGGAAGTGATAGCAGAAAATTTGATGGTTCCTTGGTCTATCGCAAAATTGGGGAATACCTTCTATATAGCAGAAAGACCGGGAAACATCGTAAAAATAGAAAATGGAGAATTTGAACGGCAAGGCGTGGAGCTCGAGAAGGAACTTTCGACAGCGTCAGAGGCAGGGTTGCTGGGATTTGTTCTAGCCCCAGATTTTCCGGAATCGAATGTTGCTTATTCATATTATTCTTATGAAGATAGCTTTGGACAATTTAACAGAGTTGTAACCCTTTATCTCGAAGACGGTGTCTGGAGAGAAGGGAACTTGCTTCTTGATAAAATCCCAAGCGCTCCCTGGCATGATGGGGGAAGACTAAAGATTGGACCGGATGGAAAGCTTTATGCAACAACGGGTGATGCTTCTAATTCGGCAATAGCACAAGATCCTAATTCATTAGGTGGAAAAATTTTAAGAATGAATCTTGATGGCTCCATACCAAGTGATAATCCATTTCCGAATTCTTATGTATTTAGTTATGGACATCGAAATCCTCAAGGGATAGCCTGGTCGACTGATGATACGCTATATACGAGTGAGCACGGTAACAATGCTAACGATGAGGTGAACGAGATAGAAGCTGGTTTAAATTATGGCTGGCCAATTATTGAGGGGAAAGAGGTACAAGAAGGTATGGTTTCACCTCTATTTACCCCTGGAGATGGAGCTACTTGGGCACCCTCTGGAATGGATTACTTCGATGGAAAATTATATGTCGCAGCCTTAAGAGGAAGCGCAGTATTAGAATTTGATCTTGAAACAGGCGATCAACGTGAAGTCATCAGCGGACTTGGTAGGGTTCGGGATGTGCGAATTGAAGATAACGTCCTGTATTTCATTAGTAATAATACAGACGGTCGTGGTGTGCCACAAGAGAACGAGGATAAGCTATATAAAGTCTTACTTTCAGAAGACGATGATTCATAATTTCTCAATGAACGGATTAAGAGGACATAGATAAATTCTGTGGCCTTTTTTGTGAATTGATTATGGAAAAATATAGTACGGTAGAGTAAGATTAATGGGAGATTACTTAATATTAATGTAGTTCAGGTGCTGTTCTAATGACAATTGATTTTTCGAAGAATGGAAGGGTTGCTAATGGAACGGGGGATATTTAATTCAAATCTACTTGAGGGAAATTATATCCCGCAAGTGCACGCCTACTACTATAAAGAGTGGTCACAGTTCAAGATGAATTATCATCAGCATAACTCTATCGAAATTATGTATATGATGAATGGAGCTTGCCGAGTAGATATTGAGCCTGCACAGCAAGCTGATAAGCTGCAGTCTTTTTCTCTGAAAAAAGGAGAGTTCATTTTATTGAACGGCAGAACTAGTCATCGACTTATTGTAGAGGAGTCTTGTCGAATGTTAAATGTAGAGTTTTCCTTTTCCCCTGTAGATCTGCCTTTAGTTAATTTGAAGCAGTTGACTACTGAGGAAACCGCTCTGCAGCAGCTCTGGTCTATACCTGCTGATTATGTAGTTTTGCGCGATTCTGAGGAGGTCTATTATCGATTACGCAGTCTGATATTCGAGCTAGATCGTGGCAATTCGGATTCTAGTATGATCATGCAAATGCTCTTCTCCCAACTGCTAATTCAGATTGCTCGGATCTACACTGAGCAAGAGGATGGTGTGCGGCAGCATAAGGATTATTATATTAAACAAATTGTGGCTTACTTGCATCATCACTACGATCAGAACATTCAGGTGAAGGATGTGGCTGCTGCTGCGAATCTCCATCCGAGCTATATGCAGCGAATCTTTAAGCTTCAAACAGGACAGACGCTAATGGAATACTTGAATACTCTCCGAATGGAGAAGGCGATGATGCTACTGAGCCAGACCGATATACCGATTAACGATATTCCAGAGTATGTGGGTGTAGGAAGCCGTCCTTATTTTCATGCATTATTCAAAAAACACACTCAAAAGACACCATCAGAGTATCGGAAGCATATCAAACATCAAGGATGAAGCTATCAATAAAAGCTGTAATTTTATACATTTTGATTCTAAATAAGTAACAATTCTGATAACGCTCACAATGGACATCTGCTATAGTTGGAGTTAAGATTATTTCAACTTATTATTTATAGTGGAGGTTGTATATATGTCATTTAAGATTACATTCATCGGAGCAGGCAGTATCGGATTTACGCGCGGCTTATTAAGAGATCTATTATCAGTACCTGAATTCAAGGATGTTCAAGTTTCTCTAATGGATATCAATGAGCATAATTTGGAGATGGTCACAAAGCTATGTCAACGTGATATTGATGAGAACGGGCTTTCTATTAAGATAGAAGCAACAACAGATCGCCGTGTTGCTTTGAAGGATGCGAAATATGTTTTTTGTACGGTGCGTGTTGGTGGACTAGAAGCTTTTCAAACGGACATAGATATCCCGTTAAAATATGGAGTAGATCAGTGTGTAGGTGATACGCTATCTGCTGGAGGTATCATGTACGGTCAACGGGGCATCGCGGTTATGCTGGACATCTGCAAAGATATTCGTGAAGTTGCTGCTAAGGATGCAATGCTATTTAACTATGCGAATCCGATGGCGATGATGACTTGGGTCTGCAATCATTATGGCGGTGTACGTACGATTGGACTATGTCATGGGGTGCAAGGTGGTCATGCTCAGATCGCAGAAGTATTTGGACTGAAGATTGAAGAAGTCGACATC
>DXHF01000087.1 GCA_019113605.1 Candidatus Paenibacillus intestinavium | reverse complement strand
CAGCAATTAGTAGGTGGCATGAAGTCTATTTTTCTAGGAACAATCGATGCAGAAGGTAATCCATTCTTATCTTATGCGCCATTTGTCGAGCATGAAGGAAAAGTATATGTCTACCTTAGCCGTATTGCTGAGCATTATCAAAACATGGAAAAAAACGCTGCCGTTGATGTGATGCTAATTGCTGACGAATCTGCATCGAAAAACATTTTTGCTCGTGAGCGTGCACGGTTTAAGGGGCAAGCTGCCAACGTTGGTAACGAAGGCTACGAAGCTGTATTCGAGAAGTTTACGCAAAGATTTGGTGCTCCGACATTCAATATGCTACGCACACTTGATTTCTCACTGTTCGAGCTTACATTAGCTAATGGTCGCTATGTTATTGGTTTTGGTCAAGCGTTTGATGTTGATTTTGCTGGCGAACATTTTGATCATATTAACCGTGATGCACATGGTCAAGATGGGAAACCAGAAAGTAAATAATTGATATTTGAACATTCATACGGAAACTTTTGGAGGTATTGCGTTATGAACACAGAAACAATAATTGCAATGTGGGAGTCCTTACAAGGTCGTTTCCACAAGCTGGTCAAGGAGTTGCCGCAACAATCTCTTTCATTATCGATCGGACCTGCTTCAGTAGGTCATATGGTCAGACATAGTGCCGAGGTTGAATTTGTTTATGCAGAATGGGTTTTCGGAGTTCCGAAGCCTGCTGATCTGGAGTATCATACATTACGAGGTCCAGGCAATTCCGCAGTCGAATTTAATAATGTGGATGAGCTAGTTGCTTTGCTAGAAGCTTCTAATGCGATGATTATTGCCGCTATGAAGGCTTTGCCAGAAGAAGATTGGAACAAAGAAGTGAAAACGCCGCGCGGTATATTTTCTCCACTAGATGCAATCTCGCAGCTGATGTACCATACAGGTATTCATGCAGGGCAAATATCATTAATGCAAAAGCACGCACAATAAGAACTTATACTTAATTAATTCAATACTGGAGCGATTAATATGGTCATTTTTTCGAAAATGGCTATACTGATCGCTTTTTTTTTTGGAAAAACGTGATATGGTGGGAGGTTTAATGAATGACATGTTCCGGAAAAATGCTTCGTGCTCATTTACCTGTAAATTTGGATAAACATAATTCAATGTGTAGGCATAAAATAGGTAAGGGAGGAGTGACGATGGATAATAAAAAAAACTATAATACAGAAGAAGATAACGATGCAGAAGAAAAGCTCATTGCGAAACTTGCATTTTGGGGAGTAGCGCTTGCGACAATAGGCGACGGACTTGCTACAATTGCTGCAGGTTTGGAACTTCAGCAATTAGAAAAAACCAAGGTGCAACGCTCCGATACCCAATCAGATTTAGATCAACAAATTGAGCGGATGCAAAAGCAAATCGATCAATTAACATATAAATTAGAAAAGATGGGTCGAAAGAAAAGATGAACCCTCAAAAAAGAGATAATATTAACAGCTAACATCGTAATCCACTCTAATAATTTGGAGTGGATTTTTTATTGTATTTACAGTTAGATAAACATAGATACCAATATAATGTGAGACAATGTAGTGTTAAGCTAACGAATTAAGTAGCTGATCGAACGCGTTTCTAAGAAGTTATCATATGTTCGATAAATGAATTATTAATATAATGCTCTATTGAACGAAATGAACGTGTGGAAAGTCTAATACATATAGCGATTAAACAAAAGAATCGAGGTGATGACAATATGTCGATGGATAAGCTTGAGCTTGCGAAATTTGCTATAGCAGGTAATGAGGCAGCTTTTGTTCAGCTAATGGAGAAATATGAACATCCGCTCTACAGGGTGGCCTATAGCTATATGCGTAATGAGCATGATGCGGTTGAAGCGATGCAGGAACTCACTTATCGTAGCTACCGTCATATAAGGTCCATTAAGGAGCCTCTATATATCCAGACTTGGCTAACGAGAATATTAATTAATATTTGTCATGATATGTTACGCAAGCAGAAGCGGGAAATACCGAGTGCTCTAATAGTAGATCAATGCACGGATCACCATGTGGACCAGCGATCGGAGCAAAATACAGAAATAGAACTATTAGACACACTGTCGAATTTAAATGATGAGCAAAGAGAGCTTATTGTGATGAAATATATCGAAGATCGCACCAATATAGATATTGCGGAGTCACTCAATATTCCTGAAGGAACTGTGAAATCTAGACTGCATTATGCACTTCGTAAATTGCGATTATTGTTCAAGGAGGAGGGGATATAATGGAGAAGGAAGCATTAGACAACTATGAACGATATGCTGAAGCACTGGATGGCATTGTTGTTCCCACTGAGCAGTTAGCGACTGCTAGACTAGTGGGACTGCAAAGAGCGAAGCGGGAACGTACTAGGGGCAAGCAATTAATATGGATTCGTAATGCAAGCATTGTAATGGGAATACTAATTATCTTCTTCACAAGTTTACGGATCTCACCTGTATTTGCGAGTACAGTAGCGAAAATACCTGGACTAGATAGGGTGGTAGATCTTATTACATGGGATAAAGGGATCGAAGATATAATGGATCAGCAGTATTTTGAGGAACTGAATACTACGGTACAGAATAATGATTTATCATTGACAGTGGATAGTGTTATTGCTGATGAATCAGGCATGATTATTTTCTATACGCTAGAAGCGTCGTATGATATTTCACGGTTAAATATGAGTGAAATCAATATAATACAAAATGGAGAACCACTACAAGCTGGTTATAGTTACTCTGGATTTAGCGCAGATCCAACTAATATAATTAAAGATCAGATCGAAGTTCATGTATCGGAGTCTATGAGCTATGAAAATACCAATTTCATCTTAGAGCTAGGCTTTAAGGACGAACAGAATACAAAGTTCTCGATACCATTCGCACTACAGCAGCCTGTTGCTAACACTAGGCATTATGAATTAAACAAAGAGATTATTATTGATGGACAGCGATTAACGGTACAATCGCTGAGCATCTCGCCGCTACGTGCACAGGTAAAGCTTATGATTGATGAGCATAATACGATGCAGCTACTACAATTTCGAGATATGAAGCTAGTTGATGAGCATGGCGAAGAATGGGGAGGAATCCGTAATGGGGTGTCAGGCACTGGTTCAATACGCGATGGTGAAGTTGGGTATAACATGCAAAGTAACTACTTCCGCGAGCCAGAGCAATTAACGTTACATCTAGGAAGTATCGAAGCATTGCCTAAAGGTCAGGATTATATTGAGGTGGATTTTGAGCGCAATGAATTGCTATATGTACCTGAGAAGCTCGATGTTGAACTAGAAGTTATTAACCATCGCACGTTACGTTCGAAAATTGTGGTTGATGAAGACTTGGAGAGGCATACTGTCTTTGCTACAGGTGGAATTGATGCAGAAGGGAATCAATTCTATATTAGTTCATCAGGTAGTTCCTATATGGAGGATTATATAGAGACGAAAGATGATTATGATTTAAGTGAAATGGTCAATCCTGTCCGAATTCACGTCAGTTCCTACCCCTCTTACCTTAATGGGAGTGTAGAAATCGAGATTCCGCTACAATAATTGATTGAGTTATCACTTGACCTCAACTTGCCACTTGTATTGTCGCGCTAATTTTGGGAAAATGAAAGCAGAATATATACGACAATAGAGGAGCTTATCATAACAGCATGAGCAGTAACGTATTGCCGCATAGATCATGTGATAAGTGAAAAGAGGATATAGCGAGATGAAAGAATCAATATATGGGTTAACATTTGAGCAATTAGTGGAGTGGTTAGAGGAACGTGGTCAGAAGCGTTCTCGTGCACTTCATGTATGGCGTGCATTGTATCGTAATCGTGTTCGTTCATTTGCGGAGATGTCCGAGGTGAATAGTGCAACGTTGGAACTTCTGGAAGAACATTTTATTCTAGAAACATTAACTGAGCATACACGTCAACAATCACAGGATGGTACGGTGAAATTTTTATTCCAGCTTGCTGATGGCAATCTGATCGAGACAGTGTTAATGCGCCATAAGTTTGGACTATCGGTTTGTGTTACAACACAAGTCGGCTGCAATATCGGTTGTAGCTTCTGTGCAAGTGGATTAATTGCGAAGAGCCGTGATCTAACGAGTGCGGAAATTACCGAACAAATTATGCAAGTTCAATTTTTCTTAGACGGTCATGCTAAGGATGAGAAAGTAAGCCATATCGTCGTGATGGGTATTGGAGAGCCATTCGATAACTTTGTGCATATGTCTAATTTCATCCGTACAGTGAAGGATCATAACGGTCTGGCAATTGGTCCACGTCATATTACGGTATCGACGAGTGGGATTGTTAATATGTTTAAACCATTTACCGATAGCGATCTTGGTGTCAACTTAGCAATTTCTTTACATGCGCCAAACAATGAGCTTCGCTCACGCATTATGAAGATTAATAAAGCTTATCCGCTAGAGAAGCTAATGCCTGCGATTGATTATTATTTGAACAACTCTAATCGTCGTGCAACGATTGAATATATATTGTTGAAGCATGTCAACGATCAGCCAGAGCATGCGCTTGAGTTAGCTGAGCTAATGATGCCACGCAAAAATTTAGTAAACGTTAATTTAATTCCGTATAATCCAGTAGATGAGCATAGTCAGTATCAACGCAGTGAACAAGATGATATTCGCACATTTTACGATGTGCTGAAGAAGCAAGGCATTAGTGTAAGTGTTCGTCTTGAGCACGGTGCTGATATTGATGCAGCATGTGGACAATTACGTAGTAAACAAATTGAAAAGAATGTAGGATAAATTCACCCGCATACTGCGGGTGGTTGGATGTTTTCGCATAAAGCGACGACATCAAGC
>DXHF01000086.1 GCA_019113605.1 Candidatus Paenibacillus intestinavium | reverse complement strand
TGGGAGTAGTATTCAATTGTAATCATAAATAAATATGTTTTCAATTCTTATTCGCTGAGTTTCCATTATGGAAAACGGGGGAACCAATTAAGATGATTGCTGCTGTAGCTAGCCATCATCTGGGGTGAATCCTGATACAGTTTCTGATCAGGTAGGGCGACTCTTACCGCCCGAATCCGACAGCTAACCTCGTAAGCGTTGATTAAGGGAGGGTTGTTAGCTTGTGAAAAACACAGGTTAGTGCCTGTGTTTTTGTTTTGCCTATTTTTTCGGAATGATTCATGAAAAGTTGTTTATTCGTAAGTATTTGAGCAATATACGATAAGGATGTGGAAGGAATGTTAGCCTCTCTCAAACGGATATTAGTTGGTAGACCGTTAAAAACGAAGGAATTAGAGGAACAAAAACTGAATAAAAGGAAAGCACTCGCTATTCTTTCTTCAGATGCTTTATCATCAGTAGCCTATGGTCCAGAGCAAATACTAATTGTCCTATTTACAGTTGGTGCTGCTGCATTTTGGTATTCTATCCCGATTGCTATCGGTGTATTAATATTACTGCTTGCTTTAATTGCATCATATCGCCAAATTATTTTTGCTTATCCACATGGCGGTGGAGCATATATAGTTTCTAAGGAAAACTTAGGGACGTATACAGGATTAATTGCCGGAGGTTCCTTACTCGTCGATTATATTTTAACAGTTGCGGTTAGTGTATCAGCTGGTACTGATGCGATCACATCGGCATTTCCGAGCTTACACCAATTTACCGTTCCTATCGCTATTATTTTTGTTATACTCATTACCATTTTGAATCTTAGAGGTGTTACGGAATCTGCATCTGTATTAGCTTATCCTGTCTACTTGTTTGTGTTAGCTCTTTTTCTTTTAATAGGAGTAGGAATTTTCAATATTGTAACAGGCAATGTTCACACTAATGTGCAGCTTTCATTCGGCGAACCAATTGCAGGGATAAGTTTATTTCTTCTACTTAAAGCTTTCTCCTCTGGGAGCTCTGCCTTAACTGGTGTAGAAGCCATTTCCAATGCGATCCCTAATTTCAAAGAGCCCTCGCCTAACAATGCAGGGAAGACATTGATTGCGATGGGAACATTATTAGCTATTTTATTTAGCGGAATTGTTGTATTAGCTTACTTCTATGGAATTACGCCTAGAGGTTACGTTACTGTAGTATCCCAAATAGCAGAACAAACGTTTGGTAGAAATTTTATGTATTACTTTATACAAGGAGCGACGGCATTAATATTAATACTTGCTGCGAACACTGGATATTCTGCATTTCCATTACTTGCTGTTAATTTAGCAAAAGATAAATTTATCCCAAGAATGTTCATGATAAGAGGGGATCGATTAGGATATTCCAACGGCATTATCATATTAGGGCTATTATCAATCGTACTAATTATCGTGTTCAAAGGTCAGACTGAGCATCTCATTCCGCTATATGCGCTAGGTGTGTTTATCCCCTTTACGCTGTCACAATCGGGAATGGTTGTGAAGTGGGTTTCGAGTAAGCCAAAGGGATGGATATATAAGCTTATTATTAATAGTGTCGGTGCAGCTATTAGCTTGGTCGTTTGCATGATGTTTTTCTTAACTAAATTTTCACAGGTATGGCCAGTGTTAGTTTTCTTACCGGTCATTATTGTTTTCTTTGTACGTGTCAAAAAACATTATGATACCGTTGGAGAACAATTACGGGTTGCAGCGTCAGAAGCTAATATAGCGATTGAGGGGAATGTGATGATTATTCCTGTAGCGGGAATTACTCATGTTGTTGAAAATTCCTTGAACTATGCGAAGTCGCTACATCCTGAGCAGATTATCGCTGTATATATTGCGTTTGAAAAAGAGGAGGAAGCAGTCTTTGAGCATAAATGGAATCAATGGCAGCCTGATGTGAGACTTGTAACATTGCATTCACCATATCGAAGCATTATTCAACCATTATCTAAATTCATTCATATTATCGAACGTAAGGCGCATGAATCTAATTATCAAGTTACTGTAGTCATTCCGCAGTTTATTCCTAAGAAAGGGTGGCATAATATGCTGCATAATCAATCAAGCTTCCTTATTCGAGCATATTTACTCCATCACAAAAATGTTATTGTAACAACTGTTCCGTATCACTTCAAGAAATAATTTTGTCTTGAATTAAAGGCGATGCTCCATCGACAAATGTAGGATGAAAACGGTATACTAGATGTATGCAGTAATCATGTCAAGCTTACATTGATTTCACTCACATAGAGGGGGAGAACGGTATGTTTAACAAGATCTTAGTTGCCATTGATAGCTCTAATATGAGTAAGAAAGCATTACAAACAGCATTACTCCTTGCCAATAACCAACAAAGTAAAGTTACATTAATGCATGTAGGCAGAGAATTTATTCTACCACAAGGTGTTGTAGTAACTGATATTGCTACTGTGAAGCAAGAAATGCGTCAAATTGGTATTGATATACTCAATGATGCCAAAAAGGAACTTGCTAAGCAAGGATTAGATGTAGAGACGCATTACACAGAAGGCAGCGCGCCCCGTCTAATTGTCGCTTATGCGACAAAAGAACAATTTGATCTTATTGTTATTGGTAGTCGAGGGCTTGGAAATATTAAAGAAATGATGCTTGGTAGTGTTAGTCATAAAGTATCCAAATTAAGCACATGTCCCGTTCTGATTGTGAAGTAGATGTTGATCGACTGTAGGCAGACTAGAAGGTATTCTAGCTTGCCTACAGTTTTTTTATTTGAGTTAGTGTTCTTGCGTTAGTAGTGGTCAATGATGTTGCGTACGCGATCTAATTCAGGGGCGAAGCTGTATGATATGCGATTAACATCGGAGCGATATGTAACCGAAAGAAGTCCAAAGGTGATAGACCCATTTTACGCTGCTTGCGAGTTAACACGATGACACTATTGAGCGTTGGAACGATAATGATAAATTGACCTCCGAATCCCCGAGCATAATAGTAATGAAGATCTGCGATAGTAGATGCATCGGTTGTATCGTTAGCAGGAATGTAGTCCGTCCACCAATGCCAACCGTAGCAGCCATGTTCAGGTAATGTTACGGCAATGGCAGGCTCTATAGAAAGATCGATCAATTCCTCTGAAATTATGACTTCATTATTCCATTTCCCGCGTTGTAAATAGAGTAATCCAAACTTCAGCATATCGTTGGCACAAAGCTGTAAGCCATACCCACCTGTATGAATCCCTTGCGGATCGATTTTCCATTCATACTGCTTAATACCTAATGGGCCGAATAGATGAAGATCGGCATATTGTGAAATGCTTTGTCCTGTTGATTGAACAAGTATGGCCGCTAGTAGCTGTGATACACCAGAATTGTACACCATAACAGATCCAGGCTCGTCCGACATCGGCTGCTGGAGCACGAAATCTATCCAATCGGCAGAGCGAGTCATTTTCGGAAACGAATTGATGCCCCCGAATTCCGTCCACTTCAAGCCTGCAGTTAGTGTTAATAAATGCTGTAAAGTGATCATTTGTTTCCGCTTATCTTGTTGATCATGTAGCTGTGGAAAGAAATGAGTTATACATGTATCGGGCGAAGGGATTAACCCTTGATCCATAGCTATGCAAATAAGTGCGGAAAGGATGCTTTTCGTGCAGGAGTTAACGGGCATAAGCTTGGAGGAGGCCTCATCAAGTTTTTCATAATGGTATAGAATGTCTCCATTGCAATGAACAATACAACTATTAACGTCATATGGCTGGATTTCTTGTGATAATGTGGTGGAATTCATGTATTTAAATCTCCTAGTAATTTCGTAGTGTAGATATTTCTACAATCATAGCAGAAAAAGCTCTATTAGTATTGTGCCAAAAGCATTCTAGATCATGCAATATAAGTGTAGCTTCACCTTAATAACCTTCATACATATATGTGCGATTATGTTGCGATGTCAGGATATAATAGTAGTAGTAATAATGTTGATAAATAATTGAGAATCATCTCTTATAATATGACTTGGGGTGCATACGATGAGTAAGTATAAATTGTTAATTGTTGATGACGAACGCGATATTGTTGCTCTATTGCAGGAACACTTTGAATATAAAGGCTATGAAGTATTAACGGCATACGATGGCAAAGAAGCGATACGATTAGCCCAGCAGCAACCAGATCTGATCTTATTAGATATTAATATGCCATCCATGAATGGACTTGAAGTATGTGCCTACATTCGATCTTTAGTAAGTTGTCCGATTCTATTTGTGTCAGCTAAGATCGATGAAAGTGATAAAATCAAAGGTTTATCTGTTGGCGGTGATGATTATATTATTAAGCCGTTTTCCATCCATGAACTAAGTGCAAGAGTTGAGGCCCATCTTCGCCGAGATGAACGCCATTTGAATAAGACGAAAATAAAGTTTTTTGATCATCTGCAAATTGATTATGGTGCAAAAGAAATCACTTGTGAAGGGAAACTTATTTCATTTACAAAGAAAGAATATGAAATCATTGAATTTCTATCTATTCATCGTGGACAAGTTTTCGATAAAGAGCGTATGTATGAAAAACTATGGGGATTTGATGGTGTTGGCGATTCATCAGTCATCTCTGAACATATTCGGAAAATACGTGCGAAGTTTGCAATAAGCGGTAAGGATCAGCCGATTGAAACGGTATGGGGGCTAGGTTACAAATGGAAAAGCTAGTGAGATGGTTCAAGCAACTATCTATCCCAACTACATTTACGATATATATGTTTCTTTGTTTGTTACTAGCGTTACTCTTAAGTGCAATAACGATGAACGTAGTTGAAAATCGTAAAATAGAAATTACTGCTTCGTATGAAAAGGATGGAGATCATTATTATTTAACAACGAAAGAGGGAAAGCAATTAGGGGAAGGTGTAAATATATCTGTAGATAATGCGTTGTACTCAATAGAAGATCAACGTGAAATGAATGTGTTGTCCATTGTTTCTATTGTGGCTATACCCCTTTACTTTACGATATGTATTATTGTTGCTTCGTTCGTATTTTATAGGCAGAAAATGAAGAAGCCGTTAGCATTACTGAATGAAGCAACCGAGAAAATTGCTAACCAACAATTAGATTTCACGATGGATTATCCTCTACAAGATGAGCTTGGTAGATTATGTAGTTCATTTGAAACGATGCGCTCTTCACTAGAAGCTAATCATCGCTATTTATGGAGGATGATTGACGATCGGAAACAATTGAATGAAGCATTTTCACATGATTTACGAACACCACTAACTGTATTGAAGGGCTATCTTGATCTTATGGATAACTATGTTCAGGATCAGCAATGGTCTAAGCAGAAAATGACAGAAATGATTGCTACGATGAACATTCAAGTTAATCGATTGGAAAACTATGCAAATAGCATGCACGCGTTGCAAAAGCTCGAAGGGATGGAGCCCAGCAGGAGGAGATTACAGACTAGTTTGCTTATTCAGCAAATGAAGGATGTCATACTCATTCTGAATCCTGCTCAACACGTTCACTTTGATGTGAAGCGGTTAATGGACTATTGCGAGCTAGATGTAGATCTAGTAATGCAAGTATTCGAAAATCTGGTTAACAATGCGATGCGTTATGCGAAGGAGGCGATTCATATTACGCTTTCAATGAATGAAAGGGTACTAAACTTAACTATTCAAGATGATGGAGAAGGGTTTAGCCGAGAAAGTTTAACTAAAGCAATGGAGCCTTACTATCGTTCCGAAGGAAAAGAAGCCAGTAATCATTATGGATTAGGGCTATATATATGTAAATTGATCTGCACTAAGCATGAAGGGGAACTCAAGATCATGAACGGTGATCAGCGAGGAGCCATTGTAAGCGCGAGTTTTAAAGTGAATTAAGAAAGTTGATAAATTATTGGAATTTGCTAAGTATCATATGCTTATAGAGTTAGTTTGAAAAGCCCACTTTTTGAACTTGAACTTATAGGGATATGGTACTTTTTTTGTTGCCAATCGTTTTGAATTTAAGTTTTCAGTTGTACGGAAATAGTTGAAGAAGACAATCTAAATTATCGGAGTGATCGTTATTATGAAGCAAGTTGAAATCAATGTTAGAGGATTGAATCAATTTTACGGAAAGAAGCAAGTCCTTCACAATGTTGATCTGCAAATCAATCAAGGGATGTTCGGGCTGCTAGGAAGAAACGGAGCGGGTAAAACAACCTTTATGAAAACATTAGTTACATTAATACCTGTTACGCAAGGCGAGGTTATTATTGATGGGGTATCGATTCATGATCCACGCAAGATAAGAGGGATTATTGGGTATTTACCACAAGACTTTACGATGTATGCTTCTATGACAATTAAGGAATCTATGGAATATTTGGCATTATTGTCTGATCTCCCTCCAAAAGTAATTAAAGATCGAGTTAAAACTTTGCTGGATCAAGTTAACTTGACTGACCATCAACGTAAGAAGGTAAAGGCGTTATCGGGTGGTATGAAGAGACGATTAGGCATTGCACAAGCATTATTACATGATCCCAAGGTGTTAATTGTTGATGAACCAACAGCAGGATTAGACCCTGAGGAACGCATTCGATTTCGGAATTTGTTATCGGAATTAGCAGAGAATCGAGTAGTTATATTATCTACGCATATTGTAGGAGATATTGAAGCAACTTGTGAGCATATCGCGATTATGAATGAAGGACATTTAGTGTATAACGGAACGGTGGCGAATCTGTTGCATAGCGCAGAGGGGAAAGTTTATAGTGTGCTCGTTAGTAAGGATGAGCTACCCATGTGGAAACAACGATATGTAATGACCGGGATGCTGATGCAGGGCAATCAATGCCAAGTGCGTTTTGTCAGTGAAACCGTTCCAAGTGATGAGGCTAGGTTAGTAGAACCGAACATTGAAGATGCTTATTTACTATATATTCACCGACATCAACACGCTGCTAGTAGAGGTGGATTTGTATGAGATTATGGCTGAAAGAATGCGGCAAAGTATTAAGCACCATTCCGTACTGGGTTTGCATTGCGGCGATAGCTTTAATGTATGTAACGCAGTATCAAGAAGACAATCAACTTATCTCTCAACCTGTACCTAACCAAGAAAGCTATGGCATGCACTATGTAGAAAATCCTGAAATTATTATGCCAGCGGCTGTTAATGAGTTAGTTTATGAAGTTATCCGAAATCAATATATTTCTTATCCGATTGGCTTCTATAAAGAGGTTGTTCTTAATGAGCGAAAACAAGCGGAAATAGTTGAGCAATTAAATATGTTGGTCGATCGCGAATTTAATCTAATTGATGCAGAGCAAATAGGCGCGACATTACAATTAGCTGACACCGTAACGTATGATCATTTCAAAAAAGTTATGAAGCAAGTGGACAAGCTAATTGGTGGAGGTTCGAAATATAGTGAATCGTATCTCTTGAAAAACTTCGGACACGTCGAGATGACATATGAAGATGCATTCGCTAGCTACAATGCAATCATGCAAAAGGATAAAATATCGGGAGCATATGCAAGGGTATTTGTAGATTATATTGGCATAATGTTAGGGATACTCCCAGTATTTATCGCTGTTGCCCTTTCCTTAAAGGATAGTAAAAAAGGCATTCAAGAAGTGATTTATACTCGTAAAATTTCTTCGGTAAGACTTGTTTTAACGAGATATATGGCAATCATTATTATGATCATTATACCTATTCTACTAGTTGCCTGCTACGAGACGATGCATTTACAGTCACTATATGATGTTGTGAATTATGATCAATTTGCCTTTGTGAAATACTCATTAGGGTGGTTAATGCCTACTGTATTGGTTGTTACAGCGCTTGGCATGCTGCTGACTGAATGGACGGGTACGGCAATAGCAATTATTGTACAAGGTGTATGGTGGTTTGTAAGTATGTTTATGGGCATAGCACAAATAGATGGAGGATATGGACGTTTTGTATTGTCTCCAAGACATAACAAGCTTGGAAATACTGAATTGTATCTCGAACAATTCAATTCACTTGTAATGAACAGAGGATTTTATACGATATTTGCTTTCTTATTGTTAGGATGCACCGTATGGATTTATGAGAAAAAGCGGAGGGGGATGCATAGTGTTAAGGAATGGGTTATACAAAAACGTGCAAATTATAAGAACGAATATTAAATTTTTCGCTCTGCAGCATTTTCTATTATCGATCGCGCTCCTATTGATGACATGCATACTTTTTGACACATCCAATTTGGATCAATATATGGTTGCTTTGCCTTTAGAATTGATCGTATCTTTAATTGGAATTATTATGCTGACTCCAATATTTGCACCCGAGGAAAATAGTGACCTGGCAGATCTGATGCTGAGCAAATCATTCAGTTACTTTAAGATAATAGGATTTCGCGTATTATATAGTTTTGTGATGTTAGTAGTTTTCATAGGTAGTTTTACT
>DXHF01000085.1 GCA_019113605.1 Candidatus Paenibacillus intestinavium | reverse complement strand
TCTTCTTCATAGCCAGAAGTACCATTAATTTGTCCCGCAGTAAATAAATTAGCAATTTTCTTTGTTTCAAGCGTCGGCCATAATTGAGTTGGTACAACCGCATCATATTCAATAGCATAACCGTTACGCATTACCTGTGCATTTTCAAGCCCTGGTACAGAACGAACCATTTGCAATTGAATCTCTTCAGGCATACTCGTTGAAAGTCCTTGAATATAATATTCGTGTGTATTGCGACCTTCTGGCTCTAAGAAAATTTGGTGTTTAGGTTTATCTGCAAAACGTACAATTTTATCTTCAATAGAAGGGCAATACGTTGGTCCTGCTCCTTCTATCGCACCCGAGTACATAGGGGCACGATGAATATTATCATTAATAATTTGATGTGTTTCCTCAGATGTGTACGTTAACCAACAAGGAAGCTGTTCAATATTAGATTCTGTCGTTTCATGGGAAAAGAACTTGGGATTGTCATCCCCTGGTTGAATGACTGTTTTAGAAAAATCAATCGTTTCACCGTTTACACGTGGAGGTGTACCCGTTTTAAAGCGGATTAATTCTAAGCCATTCTCCTTTAAAGAATGAGCAAGCTTAACAGATGGCTGTTGATTGTTAGGTCCACTTTCATACATCAGTTCGCCCATAATGATTTTGCCACGCAAATACGTACCCGTCGTAATAATGACCGTCTGAGCGCGATACTGGGCACCTGTTTGCGAAATAACCCCTACACACACGCCATCCTCAATTATTAAATCCTCAACCATACCTTGACGTAACGTCAGGTTTGGTGTTGTTTCTATTGTTTTTTTCATCTCATGCTGATATAAAAACTTGTCAAGCTGTGCACGCAAGGCATGAACAGCAGGACCTTTACCAGTATTAAGCATTCTAAGTTGAATATACGTTTTGTCTATATTGCGGCCCATTTCACCACCAAGAGCATCTATTTCACGAACAACATGCCCTTTAGCAGGTCCTCCAATTGAAGGATTACATGGCATGAATGCCACCATATCCAAATTAATTGTTAACAATAACGTATTACAACCCATACGCGCTGCAGCAAGTGCAGACTCACAACCTGCATGACCAGCTCCAACGACAATAACATCATATTCTTTCGCTTGATAACCCACTATTTCAACCTCCTTACTTACCTAAACAGAATTGGGAGAAAATTTGATCAATTAAGGAGTCTCCGGCTTCATCACCTAAAATTTCACCTAAAGCTTCCCATGCTAATCGTGCATCTATTTGAATCACATCAATCGGTATTCCCATATACGTTGCTTCAATCGCATCCTGCATGGACTGCCTCGATTTCTTCAACAAGGAAATATGACGAACATTACTAACATACGTAAGATCATTCGCTTCAAGCTTGCCTTCAAAGAACATGCCACTGATGGCAGCTTCAAGTTGATCTAACCCTTCTTGCTTTATCATAGACATTTTAACAAGAGAACCACTATGAAGGAAAGGCATAACTTCATCCAATTGTAATTTTTGCTCCAAATCAGTCTTATTCACAATGACAATCACAGAACGTCCTACTAATGATGATAGTAATTCCTTGTCTTCCGCCTGCAATGGTTCGTTACCACTGAGCATGAACAAAATCAGATCCGCATCAACAATTGCATCACGCGAACGCTCCACCCCGATCTTCTCAACGATATCATTCGTTTCACGAATACCAGCTGTATCTAATAAGCGCAATGGAATCCCATTAAGTGTAACATATTGTTCGATAACATCGCGCGTTGTGCCGGGAATATCTGTTACAATTGCTCGATTTTCTTGCGTCAATGTATTCATAAGTGAAGATTTCCCAACATTGGGTCTACCAACAATCGCTGTAAGTATACCTTCACGTAATATCTTACCTTCACTAGCAGTCTTTAATAATTTATCAATATCAACGATCGTCTTCTCACATTGTTCTCTTATATATTGACTTGTCATCGCTTCGACATCATGCTCTGGATAATCGATGTTCACTTCAATATGCGCCAGCAATTCTATTACATTTTGACGTAAATCTTTAATCTTGTTCGAAAGTACGCCTTCGGCTTGCTTACGAGCAACCGCAAATGCACGATCTGATTTGGAACGGATGAGATCAATGACCGCTTCAGCCTGCATCAAATCGATCCGACCGTTAAGAAAAGCACGCTTAGTAAATTCACCGGGTTCAGCGATCCGAATATCCTTTTGTTGCAGCAGCAAATCCATTACACGTGCAACTGCGATAACACCGCCATGGGCATTAATCTCAACAACGTCCTCAGCTGTGAATGAACGAGGACCTCTCATTATTGAGATTAATACTTCCTCTTCCTGCTCACCAGTGGCGGGATCAACAATATGTCCATAATGAATCGTATGTGACTGAGCCTCAGTTAATGGTTGCTTTGATGAAAATATATGATTTACGCCTGCAATTGCTTGTGGTCCACTTACACGAATAATAGCTATACCGCCTTCTCCGACAGCAGTAGCAATTGCTGCAATAGTATCTTGTTCAATCATTAGTTACACCTCTCATAAACGGAAAACAGCAATGACCTCTTGGAGTCATTGCTGT
>DXHF01000007.1 GCA_019113605.1 Candidatus Paenibacillus intestinavium | reverse complement strand
CACTCTCCACAAGCTGTACCGTCTATTGGGTGCAAGCAAAATATCGCTTTTGCGAAAGCATTGGCTGTAGCTAACTTCCCTGTTCCTGAGGGTCCTTCAAATAGATAGGCATGCGATATACGATTGTCTCTAAGTGCATTTTTCAATATTCGCTGTGCTCTCCATTGTTGTGCTGTAGTATCCTCAGTCATCATCTTAATGCTCCTTACATCAAAACACATAATTAATAAGTATGCCTCGAATTTCACCTAATGTATGAAGTAGTTGGATACGGCCTTCTTCCGTTTCTAGCAGTTCTTCTGCTAGTAGTACCAACTTCTCATCCACTTCTTCTAATAGCTTATAGCGCTTTACACGACCTCGACGATCAAAGCCTCGCACTTCTTTCAAGTTAATGCCTTTTCTGAGTGTATCCTCTAAAAACTGTTTGACCATTTGGCGATAAATTTTCAATTCACGAACAGTCATATGTCGTGACAGACGATCACCTTGTTCTTGAATACCTTTTATCATTTGTTGCATTTCACTAACAGTATGCTGTCTATTTTTCTGCATTAACATCTCAGAAAACTGATTAGACTGAACTTGCTTGTTAACACCTTCATTAGCTGTGCGACTTTGCCCAAGTGGTCTAAAGCTTTGGTCTACCCTCATTCATGCTCACTTCCATTCAAAAATGTTCAAATCTCTCTACTGGAACTACAAATACTGTTGCCCCGCCCACCTGTACCTCTACAGGGAATGGAATATACGAATCGGTTGACCCACCCATTGGTGTAACTGGCGTAACCAATTGATCTCTTACTTTACAACTATTATTAATGACTTGGAAAACCTCATGTACACGCTCATCCTCGACACCGATCAAAAAGGTTGTATTACCAGCTCGTAAAAAACCACCCGTACTTGCAAGCTTTGTAGCACGGAAGCCCTCTTGAACTAACGCAATCGATAAACGATTACTGTCTTTATCCTGAATTACTGCAATGACCAATTTCATAAGAATTCCTCCTAGTATATGATAGAATTTGAAATCTTGGTTGTGCGATTGAACGCAATTCACATTATTTACGAATAAGACATCACGTGTATATGTTACATTTTGACGCTACCTAATCATTTTCCTTCTATAAATGCGCTAACAATATTAAAAATATTACGATAAACATCTTGTTGGCTTACATTCGCATCCACTTTAATTATACGATCGCTGTAGCGCTCACATAAAGTCAAATATCCTGCTCTAACCTTATCATGAAAGCTATTGCTTTCCAAATCAAGTCGATTAATTTCACGTCCTGCCGCCACTGCAATTCTAGCTAGCCCTACTTCTGGCGTTACATCCATGTAGATCGTTAATTGTGGCATTAAATGCTCAATAGCAAATTGATTAATCGACCATATTTCATCAATACCTAATCCTCGTGCTACACCTTGATAAGCAAGACTACTATCGATAAAACGATCACATATAACAATATATCCTTGTTCAAGAGCAGGTATGACTTTTTCTACAAGATGTTGGCGTCTAGCGGCAGCATATAGTAAAGCTTCAGTGCGAGCATCCATTGCAGTATGTTCTCTGTCGAGAATAACTTCTCTAATTTTTTCTGCAATCGGAATACCACCTGGTTCTCTTGTTACAATTACTTTATGTCCTTGCTCTATTAACGCTGTAGTTAGCAATGTAATCACGGAGGATTTACCTGCACCCTCGCCGCCTTCAAATGAAATAAATAGTCCCTTATTCAACGTACAAGCCCCTATTCTGCCAATAGCGTTCTCATTCTAAATATACTTATTATTGTATCAGACTAACCGTCTATATTATACGTTTCCTATATAAATACTTTAATCATTCCTTCAGATATTGTAGTTGAACCTTGAAATCTTGCCCCTGAATGAATGAATTGCAGCAAATTTTCTATATGAAAAGCTTGAACAACTTCTTCTTCAAATAAAATAGGAATGCCTGGTGGATATGGAATGACCATTTCCGCACTATATCTTCCTTTTGCCTCAATTAGTGCGATCGTTTCGATCTTCCTGTTGCTAGGAAACCGTTGCAGTTTAACGGGATTGCTAATCATTACTTCGGGCGCATTTATAATAGTAGAAACAGTATGACATGACGCGACCATAACTGAAATCTGCTGATGAATTTCTAATAACGCACGTTGCACTATTTCATACTGTTGTTCTGTAGCATTCATATGCCATACTAGTACTACGTATTTTTCATTTGCCATTTCAGCCCAGACCATTTTCGCTTCCAGCATTTTTTGTAGTTGATAACCAGTCACCTTATTAGACTGATCAAACAATAGCATTCGATATGGATCCTGCTTATACTCTAATGACTTACTATCTAACTGTTCAACACGTAAACATAATTGCTTACTATGAAGCCACTCTGTTAATCGATTCACAATCGTATACGTTTGAAGAAACCATTCATAGCCATAACATTCCAAAGTCGCTCTTGCTGCATCTAACGATGCCATAATAACATAAGATGGACTCGAACTTTGAATGATGCTTAATTGCTGCTGTAACCTCGTCTTCAATATATACTGCCCTTGGGTATGCAATACGGCCCCCATTGTGAAGGCAGGTAATGTCTTATGCATAGACTGAACAACGGCATCTGCGCCTGCCTTGAGCGCCGAAGGTGGCGCATAGGGTGCGATTCCATAATGAGCACCATGTGCTTCGTCAACTAGTAGCGGCATATGGTAGTTATGGACAAGTGTTACGTATTCTGATAAGTCCGCACTAATTCCATAATAATTAGGGTTCGTGAGAAATACAGCTTTTGCTTGTGGATATTGTACTAATGCTTGCTGCACCGTATCAATACTTGGTATAACAGGTAAATTCGTCGTAGCCTCATGGGCTGGATTAAGAAATATAACGTTAGCTCCTGCTAATTTGCAGCTATTAATAATTGATTTATGTACATTGCGTTGCACGATTATATAATCATTTGTATCACAAAGAGATAGTATTAACGCTATATTACCTGCCGTACTTCCGCCTACTAGAAAAAAGCTTCGCTCAGCACCGTATAGCTTTGCTGTAGCAGCTTGCGCATCCTTTATAATGGTCTCCGGATCATGCAAATCATCGGTATGGGATAATTCCGTTACATCAATTGCTCCAAGCTTAGCCATATATCGCATGAGTTCTTCATAATCTGTATGCCGTAGTTGCTCTGTTAGTTGACCATATACTTCTCCATGACGATGACCAGGTACATGTAGAGATAACGGCTTTTGCTGTGAAAACTGTATGAGATGTTCTAATAATGGCGCATGCCAATGCTTTTGCATATATGTTTCAACTCCTTACGATCACTTGCATTAACTGTATCATATCTCTGTATACTAGCAAACAAAAAACGACCACCCATTGGTAGTCGTTACGCGTTTTTCTTGAAAAATATATGCTTCATTTTAGTTATGAAAAAAGGATACTTTTCATCCATCACATCTGTAGTTACCATCTCATGTTCGCAGCTTGAACAAATAAAGCTGGAAACGATACGAATACCTTCTTCTCGTTGTAAACCGCATATCGTACAGTTATGTTCTGTTATTGTGTTCATAGTATAGCCACCTTATCACTCTATCTTTTTTCTAATAGCTGTTCGAACTTATACTAATAGGATGTCCTATATTCTATGAAAATATACATCGCTATTTTCAATAAACCGCTTAACATTGACTAACA
>DXHF01000084.1 GCA_019113605.1 Candidatus Paenibacillus intestinavium | reverse complement strand
CGATTCGTTACTGAGCAGCTTGGGGCAACATTGAAATATGATAATGCAACGAAAACAGTGCAAGTATTTAACGGCTCTGCGCTGCTTCAGATGACTATAGGTAAGAAGGAGTATGTGCTGAATGGCGTTCGTTATGAAACGGATGTCGCACCATTTACAACGAATGGACGTACATTAATTCCAGTGCGCTTATTTTCTGAAAAACTAGGCTTTAAAGTTACTTCTAATCACCTTGAACGTAGCGTCACTGTACAGTAAAAGTATAGTTGTGAGCGCAATTATGATATGATAAGGCAAGCAATAATTGTAAAAGGAGTGCCTGGATACAGTGGATCACCTCTCAGTCGATATTAATCGAATATTTTCTAATGCGATTCAAGTGATGGAAACTAGCAAATATCAAATCTACGAGGTATGTGAATCCGCTAGAGATGAAATGCGCGCCTTGGAGAAAGAGCTTGAACAGGTGCT
Source organism: Candidatus Paenibacillus intestinavium (assembly GCA_019113605.1). Lineage (GTDB taxonomy): Bacteria > Bacillota > Bacilli > Paenibacillales > Paenibacillaceae > Pristimantibacillus > Pristimantibacillus intestinavium. Next base: position 10,652 of record DXHF01000084.1, on the reverse strand, counting down.
ACAGCAAACGGTTCAGGTGATTGAGGAGGTTGACAAGCTTGAGCTTGAATACCGATATACCAGAATTCGTTTGACAGAGGTAAGTCGCGAATTCTCTCGCTATGGTGAGCAGGATATTAAGCGGGCTTATGAAAAAGCAACGTTGACACAGTTGCAGCTTGCAACTTTACGCGAGCAAGAAAAACATCTTAAGCTCCGTAGAGATGATCTTCAAATTCGAGTTCGAAATGCCGAAAAAAATATTGAACGAGCGGAAACAATAGCATCTCAAATGAATGTTGTGCTCGACTATTTGTCAGGTGATCTAGAACATGTGACCCGTATAATAGAATCGGCTAAAAACCGTCAATTGCTTGGATTGAAAATCATTTTGGCACAAGAGGAAGAACGCAAACGAATTGCAAGGGAAATTCATGATGGACCTGCACAATCGTTGGCGAATATTGTACTTCGTACCGAAATAGCGGAACGAATGCTCCAGAAGGAAAATTATCCACTCGTACAAACTGAATTAGTGGATCTAAAGGGTCAAGTTAGAGCGGGTATAGAAGAAATTCGGAAGGTCATTTTCAATTTGCGTCCGATGGCATTAGATGATCTAGGCTTAATTCCGACGCTAAGAAAGCTTACTCAGGATTTTGAAGAAAAATCTAAAATCCATACAAAATTTGATGTTTCAGGCAAGGAATTACGCCTTAATTCTTCTATGGAAGCTGCGATCTATCGCCTTGTACAAGAAGCGTTATCCAATGTGACGAAGCATGCTGAGGCGACAAGAGTATCTGTAGGAATTGGATTCCAGCAGGACCAGCTCTGGTTAAGTATTAAGGATAATGGAAAAGGATTCCACAACAATTGCAATACCAATTCTAATCTCAATTCGGGAGATGACCAGACACATTATGGTTTAATTGGGATGCATGAGCGGGTGGAGCTTATTGAAGGTACAATTGATATTCAATCGGAAGTAGGCAGAGGAACGGACATCAGGATAGTCATACCTCTTAAAACAACCTAAGAAAGGGGAAAGTTTATGATGAGTAAGCTAGATAACGGCCCATCCGATAGTACAACAATTAAAATTTTATTGGCAGATGACCATCAATTATTTCGCGAAGGTTTAAAACGTATTCTGAATATGGAAGATGATATTGAAGTGATTGGGGAATGTGGTGATGGTATACAAGTGTTAGAGTTTTGTAACCATACAATACCTGACATCGTTCTAATGGATATCAATATGCCCATTGAGACGGGAGTTGTTACGACAGAGCGATTGAAAGATTTATTTCCAGATGTGAAAGTTATTATATTATCGATTCATGATGATGAAAGTTATGTGTTTGAGGCGCTGAGAAAAGGTGCAACTGGCTATTTACTGAAGGATATGGGAGCAGAAGCACTAGTCAATGCGATTCGTTCTGTTTCGCAAGGTTATTCTTATATTCACCCTAAAGTAACGGGTAAATTAATTAATCAACTGCGTCGTATGACGTATTTAGATGAAATTGGCGTGTCAGCGAGCCAAACGATTGACATTGGAGCGACATATATTCCGTTAGAGGAAAGCCCACTTACACGTCGTGAAGCAGAAGTGCTACGCTTAATGGCGGAAGGTAAAAGTAATAAGATGATAGGTGAAAATTTGTTTATAAGCGAAAAAACAGTAAAAAATCATGTTAGTAGCATACTACAAAAAATGGAAGTTGATGATCGTACTCAAGCGGTTATTAATTCTATTAAATTTGGTTGGGTTACGCTCTAATATTACAGCTATATTTCATATTGTAAATGATGGTTATGTTATATCTTATTTCTGAATAAGATACGACATAACCATTTTTTGTGTTTGCTGAATGTCTAGATATTGGACGGAATTTGCTTAGTGGTGTCAGTCGGTGCTGCAAGAAGGTCGAGTAAAGGTTACCGCTTAGCGGTGTTTTGCATACAATATGCAAAGAGGGGGTATCAACGATGATTAAACTTCTGCTTATTGTTATTGGATGCTATATTATCGCGGCTGCTATCGTACATGTGTATTATTACTTTTCAAGTCATCAACAACCAACAAAGCGTCATTATATATTGTTAGATCATGAGCAACAGGATAGTATAGAGTGGTACTATCGCTCGTTCCAGCGTTTTTCACATTGGATGGGTATCCCGGTTCACATTACGGTGGTCAACACTCAGCCTAATCGGGATTTGTGTCAAATGGTAGGTCACTGGGGTAGAAATAATAATGATATTGTATTAAATGATCGAGTTAGTGGCATATCAGATCATGCAATAATTATTGATCTGAGTAAACAAGATGACTTGTGTAAGTTGCCATTCTAGCCTATAATAGTGACATAATTTGTAAGCGTGAAGCACACGAAACGATCCATTTATGGACATTCGTGTGCTTTTTTCGTTTGTCCATGCTTTCAAGGTTTCGGTTTGTTACTAAATAGCATTGTGTGATGCTACAAAAAGTTTGGGATTATGCTTTCGAAGTTACTTTTTGTTATTAAGTAGCATTTCGCGATGCTACAAAAAGTTTGGATTATGCTTTCGAAGTTACTTTTTGTTTACTAAGTAGCATTTCGTGATGCTACAAAAAGTTTGGGGGAATACAGTTGTATGCAAAGTTAATATTATGGACGCAATCGACAGAGTATCAGCTATTGCTATTACCTTATGAAAAGCGTAATCAATTTCAAGTGGAGGAGTGGGTTTGCCACATGCAGAGAGGGAGTATATATAGCGTGACCATGCAGCCAATTTCGCTAGCGTATGGTGATTATGTAGTTAGGCAGTGGATGGCGGGTAAACGGAGCTATCAAAGTTTGCATAGTGCAAAGGCGGCAGTGGCTCGGCTGCTGCATGCTCAGCTACAGGTGCGCTGGTATGATGGGCTGGTGGGGCTAGACTCAGTGACTGGCGTTGCTGTTGATGATGGTATTAGTAGAGGGGGCAGCAATGGTGCTGGTGTTGGTCGTATTAATGTTCATGACGATCTTACTGGTACTACTGTTAGTGTTGCTTCTACTGAGCAAGGTAGGTGTGCTGCATTGCAATTGGCATCGCTAATGAGGAGGAGGAAGCTGCTTTATGGGGAGCTACAATCATTGGTGGCTGATCAAGTACAAGGCGGAGCATCATACAATTGGCGTGCAGCATTGCAAAGATGCATCATAGAGGGAAGTATCGTAGTAGGAAGTAGCGTGCAGTTGCAACGCTTGGGAAGTGGAAGCCAGCAGGCTCGCTATTGTTGCTTACGTTGCTATGAGCAGCAATTAGAGCATACTTCGTCAGTCTGCACTTATTGTGGAGAAGCCTGCTACTATTGCAAGGAATGTCTTGTTATGGGGAGAAGTCGCACTTGTGGCTTATTGCTAATAGGACGGTATTTTTCACCTTTACTTGGGGAAGGGCCTGGAGGAGAAATAGAGACTATAGAAGATATAGAAGGAATAGTCATCCATCCAAGCCAAATTGTGCAATTGGGGAGATACCATCTTAGCCCAGCACAGCAAAAAGCAACGAAAGCAGCGCTAGGTTACATTTATAGACAGAACAAGCGTTATGTTGAACTGCGAGCGCGTGGTCGTGTCGAGGAGAGGAGTATGGGACCGGAGGACAGGGGGAGAAATAGGCAGCTTGCAGATGACCGAGAAAAGAAGGTATTACGTAAGCGTAGTGCTAGGGAGGGGGTAGCACTAGCGAGAAAATTACTTGATCATATGATTGGTTATCGGCTGCAACAGCTGCAAAATTGGCGGCAGCGCTACGATCGCAACTACCTTATTTGGGCGGTGACAGGGGCAGGTAAAACAGAGATGATCTTTCCGCTTATCGAATATGTTACAAAGCAAGGTGGTAAAGTGCTACTAGCAACGCCGCGCCGAGATGTTGTGCTAGAGTTAGATCCACGTTTGCGGAAAGCATTTCCTGAGCTGTCGATTGTAACATTGTACGGTGGTAGTACACAGCGCTGGCAAGAGGGGCAGCTCGTAGTAGCTACAACCCATCAATTAATGCGATTCCAACGAACATTTGAACTAGTCATTATTGATGAGCTGGATGCATTTCCTTACCATGGTGATCCCCGTCTATATCGTGTAGCGGCGCAATGCAGTACGCTAGGTGGTATAAGGATATTGTTATCGGCAACGCCGCCCAGAGTGCTACAGCAGGCAATGAGTGCGAAGCTGCTTAGCTATGTATTACTCCCCGTTCGCTATCATCGCCATCCACTCCCCGTACCAACTATGCTGACCACACCTTCCATAGCAGAGCAATTGCGAAAGTCTAGTATACCGGCAGCCGTAATTACCGCGATGAAGCAATCCATTGCTAGAGGCGCGCAGTTGTTTGTATTTGTTCAGCGTATAGCCGAAGCGGAGCCATATGTTACATTGCTACAGCGCTATTTTCCGAGCATCGTCATTGCGGCAACGTCCTCTAAGGATGATGGGCGTACCGAGAAGGTACAAGCTTTTCGCCAGCGACATATAAGAATGTTGGTGACGACAACAATATTAGAGCGTGGTGTCACCATTCCACAAAGTGATGTCTATATTTGCGATGCGGATGGGGCGTTATTCGATGAAGCATCCCTCGTACAAATGGCTGGACGTGCAGGCAGATCAGCAGATGATCCCAAGGGCAAAGTGTATTTTGCAGCTAAACATCGTAACGAAGCACAATTGCGAGCATTGAAGCAGATTGTACGAATGAATAAGCAGGCAAGAAAGGAACGGTATTTGTTGGAGCAGTATTGGTAAGGGAGGGGTGGAAAATATGGCTAGAGCCGAATTTCAAAAATATATCCACGGGATGGATGAATACATTAAGAAAATTAGTACAGAACAGAAGCAGGCATCTCTAGAGTTCTTGCAGAAAGCGGGGATTGCTGATAAAGATGGTAAGTTATTACCACAGTATAAGGAACAATGATGTACTCAAATTTGCCTAATTTCGTGTTGGGCTTTCATGGTTGTGATTACAAAGTAGCGGAAAGTATAATATTGCATCAGGATTCAACGCGTTTAAGTCAGAATGACTATGATTGGTTGGGACCGGGTATTTATTTTTGGGAGAACAACCCTCAAAGAGCCGTAATGTTAGTACATCATTGCCAGAGAATAAATACGGTCGTGGAGCCGAGAGTGGAGAACTGTTACGACGATTCCTTGATTGTGCGGTTATTCGTGCAGTACATGAATACAACCAGGAAACAGGACAAAAGCCGTACGATTCTATTAGAGGTGTTTTCTTCGAAGGGAACGATTTGTATCCCGGCGCAGGTTTCAAGGCGAAAAATCATATTCAGGTTTGTGTAGTTAATCCAAATTGTATTAAAGGATAATTTAAACCGATGAATCCAAACTTGGATTATCCTATCCCCTAGGGCCTAATCTGCACTAGGTTATTGAAGGGTTTGAAACTCCATAAGATGGCATGGAGACATTTGACGAAGTTGAATAGTTTACCGGTCCTTTCATAGGACTGACCTAATTAAGCGAAGGTATTATATTAAGTGATATCTTCTTTCTTTGTTTCTTTTTTGATCTGATTTCAGATTCTTTTTCATGTAGTACTTCCGGGTTTACCACGTAAGTCTTTCCTATCCTCAAGAACACCCACAACAAAGAACATTCCAATTAATCCACATAAACAAAGGAGATGACACCCGATGCCATCATCTACTCAAAATAAATGGTTATGGTGGTTAACAGCTAGAAAACGTCATTGTCATCGCTGTCACAATAACATCTCACATAATAGTTATGAACGCAGCAATCATTATCCTTGGATTGATCGAAGGTTATACGATCTGCTTTGCGCCCCATGTATGGCGAACATTCCATGGATTACTACAGTTCAATGTATACGCTGTGGACGGGCCCAGGTTTGCCAGGATTGTCATTATCGCAAGGCGAGTGCATTACGTTGTAATCGTAGTGCGGTACGATATACTGATGAGATGAAACAATGGCTTAGTACGTATAAATTTCAAGGCGATGCGCGATATCGAGAGCTGCTGGCCTATATGCAATCGCATGTGTATGAACAAGTGACACTTCAATTGGTGAGAGATCAAGGACTGTACGAGCATTGGCAAGCATCTCGACTAACGATTCGTACCTATGCTAAGCAATATAAGTTGTGGCAAGTAGTTACCGCGGTACCGATCAGCGAAGAGAGACTGTTGGAGCGAGGTTTCAATCAAGCACAGCAATTAGCACTGAAAATCGCTGAATACGGTGAACTTCCTTTTATAGAGCTACTGCGTCGTCAGCGCGACAGCATCAAATTAAGCTCGAAGAAGAAGTGGGAGCGGGTGAGCACCGTTCGACAACTGTATATAAGTGATTCGTCATACTGGCTGCCACTTATGGGAGTGCTGATGCAGTCGCCATCTCTCTCAATCCCCGATCAACCTAGCATCAATTTGCAACAGCGTGCATCTAATCAACAAGCATCGAGCCGAACACCAATTAATATACTACTTATAGATGATGTGTATACGACGGGGAGCACGATAGAAGCTTGCTCTCAGGCCATTATAAATTGTTCTCCTAGTGAGGTAGCGATATACGGGCTCACATGGGCAAGGGCATAATAAAGTCGGTAAATAAAAACATTTAAAATTTCACAATTGATCTAATGAAATCCCCTCGAAATTACGATAAAGTATAGTATAAGGTAAAGTGGAGTAAAGGAGTTGAGTAATGATGAATATTGCTAATTGTCCTCGTTGCGGTAAAGTTTTTGCTAAAGGGTTCAAGGATGTATGTCCTGCTTGCGTACGGGATATTGATAAAGAATATTAATTATGTTCTACGTATTTGCGTGAACATAAAGGTGCATCTATTACAGAGCTATCTGACGAGACAGGTGTTACGATTAGGCAAATTACTAAATTCGTGCGTGAGGGTAGAATTTCGATGATGGATGCCCCGAATTTATCGTATCCATGTGAATCATGTGGGGTGCTAATATCTCATAATCACCTATGTGATAGCTGTCGTACACGTTTAACAAATGCTTCGAAAAACTTGTTTCATGAATCCAATATTGCTGAGAACAAAAAACTCACTGACGAACAGGTTCAGAGCGCCTATAAAGGGATTAGCCAGTATAAAGATCGGACATAAATAGCATTTACTATTAATAATAAATACAAAGGAGCCGATAATACTACTAGTAGCTTATCGGCTTTTTAGTTTTAAGAACAATGGGGTGAGTGTAATGAAGATCAACGATATAAATCGTATTAATGGAATTAATAAAACATATCAAAACCAAACTGATTTTCGGAAGGAAGATCGAAAATCGATTGCTAAGGATGATATTCAAATTTCCCAAGCAGCACAAGAAATGTTAGAAACTAGTCGCACAGAAAATAGTGAGCGTACACAATACTTGAATGATTTGAAGCAGGTTGTACAGTCTGGAAACTACTATGTAGAGTCTGGAAAAATAGCAGAAAAGTTGTTGCCTTTCTTCAAATAGAATGACGCTAGATATGGAGGAACATGGATGGAACAGTCAGCATTCCAACTTATGATGAGTCAGCTAAGACAATTATTGCTTATCTATCGTGCCTTATTTACATTATCTGACGAGAAAAAAAGGGCCATTATAAGCAATGATATTGAGCTCATTAATGCACTTACGATGAAAGAGACGAAAGCACTTAAGCCTGTTCCAGAACTTGAGGCAGGCATTCGTACTCAACTAACGAAGCTGCAAAGAGACCTAGGATTTCGACCCAAATTAAAAATGACATTATCGGAAATGGCGAAAATGTTAGTTGTACCTGAAGAAAAACAAGAGTTAACAGATATACAGGCTGACCTTGGAGATATATCAATAAAGCTAAGTAAAGCGATTGAGCTTAACCAGCAATTGATTCAGCAATCATTAGAATATGTACATTTCTCGCTGGATGTTCTATGCGGACCACCCGATGATGAAGTGACGTATAAGCGTCCTACGGTCAATACAGATATACAAAGACGATCAGGAATATATGACTCTAGAGCGTAAATTCGCTCATGCTTCCGATAATACTTTTATTTGCAGGAAGCAGCTTAGGGAGTCAATAAAAGTTAGGCCCATGCTTCCGATGTAACTTTTTGTATACAAGAGGTCACTTCATGAAGCAACAAAAAGTTAGCTTATGCTTCCGTAGCTACTTTTATTTGCAGGAAGCAGCTCAGGAAGTCAATAAAAGTTTTAGGAGGTTTATAATGGTATCATCATTTCACGGTTTAGAGACGAGCAAGCGTGCACTATTAACGCAACAGGTTGCTTTGAATACAATAGGTCACAATATTTCCAACGCAGCAACAGAGGGTTATTCTCGCCAACGAGTTAATCTTATCAACGCATCACCATTATCTGCTCCTGGGTTCAACCGTATTTTTACACCTGGTCAGATCGGAGCAGGCGTAGAATATTCGAGCATTACACGCGTACGTGATAGCTACTTAGATATGCAGTACCGTCGTGAAAATCAAGATAAAGGGATGAATGGAGTATACAATGCTACGATGGAAGCCATTCAGACGATTATTAATGAACCATCTAATACTGGTGTAAGTGCTGTAATGGATAAGTTTTGGAACTCGCTTGAAGTTATGAATCGCGACCCGAACCTACTAAGTGCTCGTGTTGATTTTATTGGAAATGCGAAAAACATGGCGGATACATTTAATAAAATCGGAACTTCATTAACAACACTTGAAGGTGATATTAATAGCAATATTGATATTAAGCTTCAGGAAGCAAACCAATTGATTAATGGCATTGCTGAATTGAATGGAACGATTCGTAAAATTGAAATGCTTGGCGACCATGCTAATGATTATCGTGACCAACGAGATGTCCTTGTCGATAAATTATCCAAAATTGTAGATGTACAATATACAGAAGATGCAAGTGGCATGCTTAACGTATATAGCGCTGGCATCCAAGTTGTTAATGGTCAATTACCAACACCGTTAACAGGCGCTAATGTTGCTGGGATTACTAGTGGTGAAATTGCTGGTTACAAAAAATCTCAAACGGACATTATTCAAACACGTGACCAACTGGATGCATTGGTTGATACGCTTATTAATGGTGAAATTCAAATTACAATGCCTAATGGCTACAAAACATCAACTCCGATGATTGCTGATAACGAAGTAACAGCAGTCGATGAATTCGGTGTATCAACAACCTATGCAGCAGGAACAACAATTCCGGCGAACTCAAAAATAACGACTAGTGCAAAGTTTACGGTAGAGGGCTTCAACGGTGTTCATAAGTTAGGTTACACACTGAACTCACCCGCTGAGACAGGATTAGATTTCTTCACATTGAAGGATCCAACACTTCCATTCTCTATCGATAATATTGAAGTTAATCCTGAAATTCAGAAGGATACGAACAAAGTTGCAGCATCTGGTCAATTTGAGGGACCTCTTACGGGTATGTTAGCGATTAAAGGTAATAGTGATATTGCGTTAGCATTAACGAGCTTACGTAATTTGAAATTCGAATTCCCTGCTGATATGACTTCACTATCTACCGGTACAACGGATGACTATTTCCGGGCATTTGTTAGTGATCTGGGAACACGTTCAAGTATTGCAGACACAAATTACAAGAAAAGTAGCGATTTGACTGATAATGTGGAGATCCGCAGGCAGTCAGTAAGCGGCGTACAAATGGATGAAGAATTAACTGATATGCTTCGCTTCCAGCATGCGTACAATGCAGCTGCTCGTAATATGACAGCGGTAGATGAGATGCTTGATAGAGTTATTAACGGTATGGGACTTGTAGGAAGATAGTAAATAGTTGGAGGTGAAAGGATATGCGAATTACTAGTATGATGCAAAATACGCAATTGCTACGTAACATTGGTAACAATAGTACTAATATAATGGATTGGCAGAACAAGCTAGCTACGGGCCAAAAAATTAGTAAGCCAAGTGATGATCCTGTTGGCATTGGTTATCAGATGCGTTATACGACAGAGCTTAGTCGTAATGAACAATATCTTGCCAATGCGAATACAGGCTACGGCTGGTTAAGTCAGACGGATTCGGTGCTGCAGCAAGCGAATGCTATTTTACAGCGATTGAACACACTTGTGAATCAGGCGGCCAATGGTACAGTAACCCCTGAAGTAAGAGAACAAATCGGTCTTGAAGTGTCACAGCTTCGTGAACAGATGGTTTCGATCGGTAATAGTACGTATGATGGCCGACACATATTCAATGGTCAGAAAACAGATGTACAACCCTACTCATCAGCGAATGCAGCATCTGATACGACGGATGATGGTGTATATTACTTGAATGTTAGTTCATCTGTAACAGTAGAAGTAAGCTTACCTGGCGAAACGGTATTTGGTAAAGCAGGAGGAAATGCATCGGAAAATATTTTCCAAATGTTTGATGATATTATTGGTCATCTAAATGGTGGGCAACCAGCAGACCAAGCAGCTTTATCTGCTAGTTTAACTGATATCGATGGTGCAATCGGACAAATCTCGTTAAGTCTTGCTGAAGTTGGTGCGCGTATGAATCGATTTGAATTGATTCAAAGCCGTATCGCGGATGAGAAGGTTAGCTTAACAACATTGAGATCAAGTGTTGCTGATG
>DXHF01000083.1 GCA_019113605.1 Candidatus Paenibacillus intestinavium | reverse complement strand
TACTCGACACCAACAGCATACATCCATTCCAAATGATAAACCTGATCATTCGCTTAACGGCAATAATGTAACGATGTCGATCATTACTTCGAAATGTAATGGCATTATTCCAAATATAGCTATTCAGCATCCCAATACTATAGGCGACAATATTAGCAATAATGTAATGCACAGATAGTTGAATAAGTAGCCAAAAAATAATAAAATCGACGACTGTATTACTAACGCCAACGATTGCGAATATGATGAATTGCTTCATTGATTTTCGACGATTGGACTTAGCAGACGTATCCGTCGCTCTTACTGCAGCTTGTTCTTGATCATTCATCTGACTCACGTCTCTCCATATTACGATTCCCGGTGGATGGAGTTGTATTTTCTTGGGAAACTACTTCTCGCACAATATATAATGGACGATTTTTGGACTCATCATAAATGCGTCCAATATATTCACCGATGACACCTAGCAAAATAAGAATAATCCCATTGAATAGTAAATTTAGCGCGATAATACTCGCCCAGCCCGCTTCTGTTGAATCAGTAAAAATACGTTGATATACAACAACAAGTAAGTATATAAAACTGAAAAATGATATTGCGAACCCGACATAAGTAGCAATACGTAAAGGCTTGTACGAGAACGACGTAATCGCATCCAACGCAAAACTAACCATTCGTTTCAATGGATATTTAGTAACACCAGCAAAGCGTTCTTCTCGAATAAATTCTACGCTTGCCTGCTTGAATCCCACCCAACTAATTAAGCCGCGTACAAATCGATTTTTCTCCTTTAAGCCTTTCAGCACATCACAAACTTTCCGATCGATTAAGCGGAAATCTCCTGTATCTGTCGGCACTTCTACATTGGTCATCATTCTTAATAAGCGATAAAATAACTTCGCTGTCGTTTTTTTGAACCAAGTTTCACCTTTACGCTTAATCCGCTTGCCATAGACAACCTCATAGCCTTGCTTCCACTTCTCGATCATCATTAGCATCACTTCAGGAGGATCTTGAAGGTCAGCATCGATAATAATAATCGCCTGACCATTCGCATAATCCATCCCTGCAGTAATCGCGATTTGATGCCCAAAATTTCGCGAGAAATCGATCAGTATAACTTCGTCATGTATAGTTGCTAGTTCAGTTATGATCGCAGCAGAATCGTCTTTACTCCCATCATTAACGAAGATTAGTTCATAACTTTCTTTCGTTTGCTTCATTACTTCCGTAAGTCGTTCAAATGTAGTAGTAATAACTTCTTCTTCGTTGTACATCGGTACAATGACACTGTACATAACTGATCTAGTAGACATGCTTAATCTCCAATCCATATCGTTACTTAATAATTAGAATAACCAAGAAGGGAACCATCTCAAATATTCATTAACAAATTGCTCTGAAACAAATGCACCTGATAATGCAGGATAGAACAGAATGAATAGGATGATCGCTATCGCGATAAATACATTTCGGCCTATTTTCCCCCAGCTATCTTTCTCCTCAATATATTTCGCAATATACATAATACTTACAATAATAAATGGCACCATCGCAAAGTAATGATAAAGGAAAGTTTCCCGCGGCACTAGCATCCACGGAATATATTGTGAACCATATGCGATAAATAACATCATGGCCATATACTCTTTTTTGCGAATACTAATAAAGATCGTAGCAAGCATCGCAAATATACCACTCCACCAAATAAGTGGATTACCTAAAGCTACAATGGTAGATCGTAATCCCGTCGCAGCTTCACTATCTACATAATACCAGACTGGACGCTTCATAAATGGCCACTCCCACCACGTAGAAGAAAATGGATGGGAAGATACTAAATTGCTATGATAATTGAACATATTCACCTGATAATCGACTAACGCTTGCCATGTATAGCCAGATGGTAGTGCTGTTAGAATCGGAATATTGGACAATGCATAGATAAGCGCTGGCACGCCAATATAGAATACGAGACAAATCGCTAATGTATATAGTGTGTATGGTACAAATTTCTGTTGAATCATTTTAAGCTGATCGATATATTCAACATTCAGCTTTTCCCCTTCAACAATTAATAGCTTTGCTGCTCGGTATTGCTGATACCTGCGCCATAAGACGATAGCAAGCATTACAGCTAGACCAGCACCACCGTACAGTACAATCCACTTGGATGCTACCCCTAATCCAAAGCATACCCCAGCAAGACCTAGTGGTATCCATGTATAACGGAGCCGTTCTCGATAAAAATTGAGTGAGGCATACTGATTCATGAAGAAAAACATTAGCATAATAAAGAATACGGCATATACATCAATCGTTGCGATTCGAGTTTGCGAGAAATGCATAAAATCTACAGCAAGCAAAATCATCGCTCCAGCAGCATATGCTGTTTTACGCAAAATCGCCTTCGCCATAAAGTATATAACCGGCAACATTAACACGCCGAACAAAGTCCCCGTAAATCTCCACCCGAATGGCCCAAAACCAAATAACTGAATGCCAAGTGCAATAAGAATTTTCCCAAGCGGCGGGTGCGTACTTTCATAGGCTTTAATGCCTTCGATATTTTCGTATGCCGTACGAGCATGGTACACTTCATCAAAATAACTACCATGCTTAAATGTATGGTGATATTGCGCAAGCTGTTGTTCATCGATTAGATGAGCTGCGAATGAATTTTCATTCGAATTTTCGATAATCGTTACTGGAGCTGGTTCCTCCGAGCCTTGAACATATATACCTAACTCATGTAAACGGAAGCCTAGTTGTGAGGCTGTGAGCTTCACATATCGCGCTTCCTGCATAATATTTTCTTCATGCCAAGCAAATACCGCTACATGATCATGTGTAACGACAACCTCATTAGACCATTCACCAGAGTCATTAGCAAATGAATAGCTATATTCCCCACTACCTACCCCACCAAAGCTTGTCATTCGCTCAATCTGCTGTGAAGCTCCGAGATCGAATATGATGGACTCAGCAACTAACGTTGGCTCCCATACTGTTTTAGGCGACTTCATATCGCCCAGATTAATAAATGCTACAATACTATAGATAATCGTTACTATTGCGACGATGATCCAGTCTTTACGCTTCATGCCAATATCATACCAGCGACGCGGCGGCTGAATAACTTGCTTGTCTAATATATCTAAATTCACGGTTTCAGCAGCATGCCGTAGTCTCTCTTGAACATCACGATCATTCATCTTCAATGTTCTCCCCCGAATATATAGATCATTTCCAATATAAAGCATGTAAATGACTAATATAATATTAGCTACTGCACAAAGAATAGCTACTCCATCATTAGGTACAAAGGTAGTTTCCCCACTGAATGCTAATACAACATACAGATTCAATGTGTTGGTCATCGTAAATCCATAGATCAGATGAAGTAATCGACGATCCTGACGCTGAACAAATGCCATAATAAGTAAAATGATAATCACAAACATATAACGTTCATGCATTTTCGTAACGAGAATGAATACGATGCCAATTAATGAGGCAGCGATAAAATATAACTGTTCAAACTTCACTTTACTGCGCAGACCAATCCAACCAGCATAAAGCACTGCAATAGCTATACCTATATATCCCCATTTTATTAGTGGTAGACCTATAAATTTCTCTTCTAGCGCTACCCAATTATATCCAAACAGCGAGTAAATATTAAATGCATTTAGACTTCCGTAGGCATATGAAGATAACGTTCCTTTATAAAGCTCGATTAATTGTATCAGCCCATCTCCCTTAAAAAACAAAGGTAGAGCTAACAATAAAAATGTTCCAAAACCATAAGCAGCGCTAATCGCTACATTTTTCCAGCTACGTCCATACCATAAAGCAAATAGAACAATCGGCATAAAGATAAATGCCTGTGGCTTAATAAGCGCTGCAATTGCAAAAGTAATCGAAGCTAAAGCAATCTTTTTGTCAATAAAGAAAGCTATGCTTGTAATAATTATTAGTGCAAATATCGAATCTACTTGCCCCCACACCGCACCATCAATCAGAACAACAGGGTTAAACCAATATAAAAGCATAAGTCCTAATGATATTGGAGTTGCTAGTTTTTTATTAGCTAATCTGAAAATTAATAATGAGGCTATTACATCAGCAATAATAGCAGGTAATTTGTACAATATAAGAAATGCTGCACTACCGTAGACGATATTCAATTGATCGCCTATCCATGCGACAACATAAAGTATATAGATATAACCAGGAGGGTAATCGACGAAGAAATCTCCGTGATAGAACTGAAGCATGCCAGCCGAATATGCGTAATTTCCCCAATAGTGAAATAAGGCAAGATCATTAACATAGCCACCATTTGTTGCTGCTAGCCATAACCGAAGTACTAATCCTACTAGAATACTAATCCAAATTATTGTCGTTTTGCGCATGGCCAACATTTTCTCTACTAGCTTACTGTCGCGAAACCAGATGTGATGGATTGCCGCACTCATCATACAAAATAGTACAATAGCGATCAACGGATTCATTATTGATATTCTCGGATCGACTTCTCCTGCAGCTGCATATACAGGTGCTGCAGTAAATAAAGCTAGCCCTATAATTAAAACAAACAATAGTGACCGCACAAGTGAGTGGCTTGTAACCTTCATTCGCATTTCGAACATCTAATTACTCCTTTTATCTCTTTTTGCTACATACACTATAACATGTTTTTGTCATCTGACAAAAACAATAGGCGTATGAATGAACTTTTTTCAAAGAGCATTCATACGCCTACTTTTAACTGTTTTATACCACCATTCATCTATACCGCTACAATTTAATCGATGAAGGAATAATTCCTGCCTTTTTGCACGCAGCGTAAATAATGACAACAAGCGGTCC
>DXHF01000082.1 GCA_019113605.1 Candidatus Paenibacillus intestinavium | reverse complement strand
TGTCAAAGCCATAATATCTTCGCGCTCAATAGGTGTAATAAACACTTTATTAAGTTCACTTAGAATCGTGTGTGTGTACTGATCACATTGGCCTTCATATTCTTTCATTCGCTTCACAAAAACTTCTACGTCAGAAAGATCAGTAACACCCTTTGCAAAATATTCTGCTGCCTCAACAATTGTATCCGCCATTTCTTCAAAAGTTCTGAAGAAAATATCTTTTTTCGGTTTCTTAAACATGTCAATCCCCTTATCGCATTAAGATAGTAGCCTACAACGCAAAAATATGTGTGCCATGGAATAGTGTAACCTAGAATTGTTAACGGAATGTAAACATTCATGAAAAATTTATAATTATTTTCATGTTTTTTATCGAAAATTGTCGATTTCGTCAACATTATCCTACTATTCCCACTTTACATGCTCATTAATTGCTTTTCCTGTTGGAAGTATGTGGATAATATTCTTACCTTTTGAAAAATTAATCTCAACACCATTTTGCAGAAAACGGATCATACCATCCTCCGCTCTTATCCAATTGCCTTCAATCGAATGACCGTGACTAATAATAAGCGCATCGCCACCACTTTGTAAATCAACAGATAGTCTACCTTCATTATCTAACACTTTATGATTCGTCTGCATAAATATTAAATTCGTCGTCGATAATTGTTCATCATTATTTTTATCAATATGGGGCTCGTCATTAATACTTCGTAAATATGTACCTTTTACCTCATCATATTGATAGCCAACACGATATCCCTTCAATTGAATAATAACTTCTAATTTCTTAATTGCTCCACTTGCTGTTAATGTATCCTGCTCGGTAAATGGATATCCCTTTACGCTTAATTCCGTCTGGTATGACTTTTTTTCAGCGCCTTCTCTCAATTTTGCAAGATTCGTATATAAGTTATGAGGAGCCTTTCGCTCCGAACTTCTCCAATAATATGGACCTGCATTCGATATTTCATCTAAGTATGATTTCTTTTGTCGTTGTAAAATTGCATAAGCATCATTACTTGCTCCCGCATGGGCAATGACTGCACCAAAACTATCTGCTAGATCAATAAAGTATGGTCGATTGCTACGTACAGGGCCAATATCAAAGTCATTGTCTGGCGTACTTTGAAATATTGCTACCAATCTAGTAATGCCACCTTCAGCAAGAACCTCCCATATCATATCTGCCTGACTTAAACCACTTTGTGGCCTTGCTGGAGCAAGATTGTTAATAAGCACTGCAATCGGAGCGTTGTTAACTTCCTGTTCTAACCCGATACCAGTAAATGATGCCTGAAAGGACGGTTTAGGTGGTTCTGGTGTCGCAGTAGCTTCTACTATTGGATTCGTTGCTGTCGGACTAATATTAATATCCGAGTTAGTAGTCCCATTACCGCATCCCACTAAACCAATTGCGAGCACAGCTAATACACCTAACTTCAATCGACGAAACGTCTTCAATACATATACCTCCTAAAACTTTTCATATTACTTCTCGTTATACTTCTCGTTAGTGAAAAGTTACAACGTAAGCATAAGCTAAAACTTTTTGTAGCTTCCTAAACTGCTCCTTGGTATCAAAAAGTAACTACAGAAGCATAAGCTAAATGCGGAAAGTACACTTATACATTCCACTTATTCATTTAATCATAGTTTTTTCGGGATGTCTCCACAATTTTACTGTTTTTCCGACTAAAAATGAACCTTTAATGGCAAGATAATGGAATCATTGGTTATTGGAGGTATTTAGATTGGATCAGCAAAGAGGAAACATTTCAATATGGCTATCAATCTCCATCGTCATACTAAGCGCTGGAATCGTCGCTCATGTGATGGCACTGCCTGTTATTCTTAATGTCGCGGGGCGTGACTCTTGGATTTCAGTCCTTATTGCCGCCCCTTTTTTTATAGGTTGGCTTCTAATTTACAACTATTTTATTAAGCAATTAAATGGTCAATCCTTTCTAGATTGGAGCAAGCAGCATTGGGGAAGTTTCGCTAGCTGGATCATGAAATTTATATTGGCTTGTTTATTATTTTTTGCTGGCTTTTACAGCCTACTGGATACGATGATGTGGACAGTATCTACATATATGATTCAAACACCTTTCTTCGTTATTAGTTTGGCTGCAACCGTTATTTGCATTTTTGCTGCCTATTATGGTCTACAATCAATCGCTATTGTTGCTTCATTGTTATTACCGTTCGTTATTTTTCTAGGATATTTTGTTGCCTTTTCAAACACAAAGTATAAAGATTGGGACTTGCTATTCCCCCTCTTTGACCAAGGTATTACTCCAGCAATAAGTGGAAGTCTATACGTTATCTCAGCTTTAATGGAAATATGGGTCATCATGCTCTATTCACACCACATTAAACAAAAGATTAAATGGTGGCAGACGGTCTTACTCGCACTATTATTACTAGTTATGGTTATGGGACCATTAACAGGAGCCATTACCGAATTCGGTCCTGAGGAAGCAACTAAGCAAAGACATACAGCATTTGACCAATGGAGGATTTTATCATTAGGTCAGTTTCTGCAGCATGTTGATTTTCTTTCTATTTATCAATGGTTGTCTGGCTCGATTATACGTATATCAATATCAATGTATTTATTAGTCGACTTATTTCAAGTTCGCAAGAAAAACTTTCGCCTAGCATTGCTTTTCATAATAGGAGCAACAATGATTGCACTTATGTATTTGCCATGGCGAGAGGAAGTCATGCTGAAATTACTACAACATATTTACTTTCCAGCATTATTCATTTTTGTAGTACTTTTTACCATTCTTATTGGTATTTCTATATATATTATTCAAGTAAAGGAGCGACGTAATAATGAAGGAGCAACTCGTTGAACTTACAGAAGAAGCGTTAAAGAATTATTTCAAGCTTTGTAAAGATGTCGTCATATTGAATAAAACATATGGTGATGAATCAACAACGATAGCGGGATCCTATGCTCAATCTAGATACGATCAATCAACTGGAAAAGCTAAAAATAGTAAGCAAGTATTTATCGTGTTTTCTGATGTTGTTATTAACAATTCAATGCTTAGTGAGACCATCTTTCCAGAGCTAAATCTTATCTATGAAAAATCAAAATTCGAAAGTATATCTTCTTTGCAACAAGTTACATTATTAAATTGGTCGGATATTAGTCTCCCTGATAGTCCGATTACTCTAAATCAATTTTCGGCTTTATTGTTTGAAGGGAACTTAATGTTTATCGTCCCTGATCTACAAGCTATTTGGACCATCAATATATCTAATTTCCCTACTCGGTCAACGGAGGACTCTGCTTCAGAAACATCAATTCGAGGGCCCCGTGATGGCCTAATTGAAGATATTAGTTCAAACGTTGCTCTCATTCGGCGTAGAATTCGTAGTCAACATCTCGCCTGTGAAACGTTTACTTTAGGGACAAGAACATCGACTAAACTTGCATTAATGTATATCGACGATATTGCCAATCCTGAAACGATCAAGAATATAAGAACCAAATTAGAAGCTATTCACGTCGATCAAGTTGTTACAACTGGTAATTTGGAGGAGCTTATTTCTGAACAATCGTTTGCAATTTTTCCGACAATGGACTACTCAGGTAGACCGGATTTTGTAGCTGATAGTTTGCTTAATGGAAGATTTGCCCTTATATTAGATAACAATCCAACAGCAATTATAGCCCCAGCAAATTTTCTGCTGTTATTGAAATCTCCTGAGGATAGCTATTTTCCACTTCTCTCTTCAAATATTGGCCGCTTATTACGGTTAATAGCATTATTTTCGACTATTTTCCTCCCATCGTTCTATGTTGCAATGACAACATTTCATCCTGACCAAATACCGTTTTCGTTGCTTGCTACTATTTCTACTTCAAGACATGGATTGCCATTGGATACAGGCCTAGAAATGATCATTATTATGTCTTTGATGGAGTTACTGCGCGAGGCGGGGATTCGTCTCCCTAGTTCAATTAGCCAAACATTAACTGTAGTTGGAGGACTAATTATTGGGGATGCTGCTATACGAGCCGGGCTTGTTTCACCTATAATCATCGTCGTCACTGCTATTACCGTTGTAGCTAGTGCAACGCTTGTTAATCAATCGATAAGCAGTACGGTCGTAATGTTGAGATTTTTCTCGTTTCTATTCGGAACATTTCTTGGGATATACGGGTTTATTTTATCATTTATTTTGTTCTGCTTATATTTGTCGACGATCCGATCTTTTGGTGTACCCTACTTGGCACCATTATCACCGTTAGATGTACGCGGATTAATGCCGGCGATTTTTGAAATTCCTATGCGCTGGATGAAGCGAAGACCCCACTTCCTCTATACTCAAAAACCAAAAAAGGATGAATAACAATGTATTTTTTGAAAAGTACATTACTATTAAAAGTAATAATAATATGCACCTTAATCTTACCATTAACTGGTTGCTGGAATTCCGTCAATATTGAAGACCAGCTATATGTTTCAGCATTAGGAGTCGATTATAAGGATGAAGAAATTACCGTATACGCACAAGTGCTTGATTTCAACAATCTTTCTCGCTCTGAAGGAGGATCAAGACTTGCTCCAGAACAATCAACCTTTGTTGGGAAAGGACGAGGGAAAACGATCAATCAAGCTGTATTTGATCTCTATCGTACAGCACAAGCTCATGTAGAATGGGGACATATGGGAGCTGTCGTTATCGATGTGAAGGCAATGGAAGCATTAGGTCCAGCCATTGTCGAGCGGATATATCGTTCTCCAAGTACACGATACAATACGTGGCTCTATGTTACTGAAACTCCAATTGATCAAATATTAGCTACAACTTCTTTTTTCGACATGACATCGCTGTTCTCAATTCTTCATCATCCACAAAACAACTATCGACAAAACTCAACCTTTCCACCAATGTTAATGTTCAAATTTATTGTTGATAGCAATGAACATGATCGTACTATTTATATCCCTTGTATCGGTATTGATAATTCTCAGTGGAGTAATTCTGAAAATCCGTTGGAATTGCTGACGATTACTGGTGCATATTTTGAATCTCATGCCGATCACAAACGTCTATTCAGTCGTAAACAATTAACCGGGATTCAATGGCTAGACGAATCATTCAAACGTATTTCTATGACGGTCGAAGATGAAGAGGTCATTTATGCTAACCTTACCATTTTCCAATCTCATATTAAAATTAAGCCCTCGATTCAAAAAGGACAAATTAAATTCAATATAACAGCTAGCTATCAAGCCAGCATGCCAGAATATATTGAAGAAATTGCTTATGAAGAGCTAGTTAAGCTCGCTGAGGATAAAATTGAAAAAGAAATACTAAACATTTACAAACTTAGTCTTGAAAATGAATTAGATTTATATAGTCTTATGCACCATTTCAGATTGAAATATCCTAAACAATGGATCTCTATGACTGACAGAGGACAAGAGTTTATTTTGAACGAAAATTCTATAGAGAGTCTAAAAGTTAATATTAACATTTCAAGTAATGGAAAGTATAAGCGAGAGATTCAATAACATCTACTTCTAAATAGACCAGTTCAGCCATTGGAGCTTCTGGTCTTCTAATTTGTTTAACCACTTGCTCGTTACTTCAATAACTTCTTGCTGATGCCGGTGACTAGAATAAGTGTGGTTAGCTTGGAAAATAATTTCCTTATCGCAACTTCCATCTCCGCGCGTCCAAAATACTTTCTGATACAAGGAGCAATAATCTGCTGGTATAGTATCGTCACTTGTTCCGTGAACAACTAATACATCGCCAGCAAAGCGAGTTGCTGCCTGAAACGGCTGATGCTCCATTAGTGAATCAAAGAATACAGGTGACAACGAGTAACCAAGATGGTCGGTAGTTCCTATTGTATGTGCATCGTCAAAACTCTGTCTCCCAACGATACGTATAATATCATTGAATGGATAGCCTACTGCTGACCATAATATAAGACGTTTCACACGCTTATCCTTGACTGATGTCATAAGTGCAACGGCACCACCTAAGCTATGCCCGATTAATGTAATTCTAGTGGGATCAATACAGTCTAAGCTAGTAACATAATCAAGAACTGTTCTAGTCTGCTCAATCATCGAGTCAAATCCTAGCTGACCATAGTCTCCCTCACTTTCACCACATCCTGCATAGTCAAAGCGAATTACATAATTACCTTGCTTTGCTAACGCTCTAGCTGTCTTCACAAATAGTCTGTCTACACCGATCCGATTCCCTACAAAGCCATGGCATATTACAATGACTTGCTTCTTTCCGAGATCTGCAGCCTCATCTGAATGACGGATAGGATAATGTAAAGTCGCAGCAAGACTAAGTTCTCCATGATGAATCGTCAATTGTTTTTCCATTTCCATAGCCTCCCAAAACTTTTTATCTATTTCATTTAATGCACTACTATTCCGACCTATTTACTATGAATTATACATTTAGAATATCATCATGTGTTTGTTCTGTCAATATACTCGGTATCAGGTCCAGGGTATCAGATCGTACACTGCCATAGAAAATCAAATAGCGGCATACATATTTTAAGTAAAAGCATGTATGCCGCATTTAATTTTACTATTCAACTATGAATTACTTCACTCTTGCATACTCTAGCAATATCATTTTTATAATGCATACTCTATCATTACAACTCATCAATCGTTACAAATATGTACCCTAATTCTTCTAATCTATCGATAGCTGTTGGCAATAGTTTAACTGTGTTTTCAACATGCTTACTTCCAAAGGAATGAAGCAATATATTGCCACCATCGCGAGCATTAGTCAAAATATTATCTAGCATATCCTCAACGGAATTACCGTCCCAATCGCGCGGATCAATATTCCATATAATAACCTGTTTGCCGTAAGACTCTAATTCCGCTCTAACCTCATCATTTATAGCCCCATAAGGCGGTCTTACTATTTCAGGTGTATAACCAATCGCTGCTTGAATTTTTTCATCGGTCTCATCAATCTCTTGCTTCAATTGCTCTTTCGTTAACTTAGTAAAACTAGGATGTGAATAAGAATGATTCCCGATCATATGGCCTTCATCTTCCATTCGTTGCACTACCTCAGGATATTTATTAACTTGAATGCCAACAACAAAAAAAGTAGCCTTTACATTTTTCTCTTTCAATATATCTAATATTCGCGGGGTATATTTCAAATCAGGTCCGTCATCAAATGTAAGTGCTATTCGCATCGATTTTTGATCTCCTTCATTAACCTCTTCTTTCACAGGTGGAGTGGCATGCTCCGTAACGATTTTCTCTTCCTTAAAATCTATGTTAAGGTCTGGAAAAAAGGTCGCTACTGGATAGCCTTCTACATGAACAGGAGGACGTTCCTCACTATCATTCTGATCAATGGGAGCTATAGCTGGAAAGTATGAACAAGCTGACATCATAGTTAGCAATACAGATAAGATAACGAGTTGAAATGACTTGAAATAGAAGTTATTTCGTCTCATATTACTCATCCTCTATTTAATAGTATTTCATTCAATTTCATATAGTATTTAATCTCTATCACATAGTATAGCATAGATTTATGAGAAAATATTAATCTTTATTGTTAAAACTAAATATTAAATTATTGATAGATTTATGTTGAGTTTTTTCAACTGAAACACAAAAATCCGCCATTACTTTCACGATGAAAGTAACAGCGGCCACATCATATATTGGTACACACGATCCTATAATATTTCTGCAAGAAACATACTTCGGAAGCTGATGCTATACTTTCCAAGTTCGTTTCATATTCGATGTCGATTAAGCTACGTTAGCATATCCATCGTTATCAAAGTCCGCTTTTTGAACTACCTATTACAATGAAGGCTCTAAACGTTTGGCTGTCAGAACCGAGAAGATGGCGTTAATTTTCGAAAGGCGGAAGCGCAAGTGTACATCATTACGTACACGCGATCCTACAATGTTTCTGCAAGAAACATACATCGGAAGCTTATGCTGTACTTTCAAAATTCACTTCATATTCGATGCCGAGTACGCTACAAAGCCGTTCATCGTTATCGCAGTCGGACGTTTTGAGCTTCCTCTTAAACTAGAGCTTTCATTGCTATGTCCGTGCGGTTCTGCATCCCATCAAACTGAATACTAGTAATAGCATCATATGCATGCGCTCTTGCAGCTGCTATATTCTCTCCTAAGCCTACAACACCAAGTACACGACCGCCATTCGTTACAAATTGACCATCCTGCATCGCTGTTCCAGCATGGAATACTAGAGCACCCTTCGCTTCTGCTTCTTCAAGACCAGTAATTACTTTTCCTTTCGGATAAGCTGCTGGATAGCCCTCAGAAGCGATAACTACACATACTGCAGCATCATCATTCCATTCAATCTCAAGCTCAGCTAACGTTCCGTTCATTGCAGCTAACACGATTTCTAATAGATCAGTCTTCAGACGAGGCAATACGACTTGAGTTTCCGGATCACCCATACGAGCGTTAAACTCGATCGTTTTCGGACCATCCTTCGTAATCATCAATCCGGCAAATAGTACACCACGGAATGGACGACCTTCGCTTACCATTGCTTTTGCAGTTGGAATAATAATATTCTCAATCGCTTCATCAATAATATGTTGATCGATATGTGGAAGTGGCGTATACGTACCCATACCACCAGTATTCGGACCTTTATCTCCATCAAAAATCTGCTTATGATCCTGTGCAGGAACCATCGACTTAACGGTCTCGCCATCAACAAATGCTAAAATAGACATTTCTTGACCAGCTAGAAATTCTTCGATAACGACATGATTACCAGCATCGCCAAATACTTTCTCAACCATAATGGAGCGAAGTGCTTCTTCAGCCTCTTCAAGAGTAGCTGCTACTGTAACACCTTTACCAGCGGCAAGACCATCTGCTTTAATAACGATTGGAACTTCTTGAGCTTTCAAATAGGTTAGAGCAGACTCAAAGTCTGTAAATGTCTCGTACTTAGCTGTTGGGATATTGTATTTTTTCAGTAAATCCTTCATAAAGATTTTACTACCTTCGATTTCAGCCGCTGCTTTATTAGGACCAAAAGCGGGAATACCCGCAGCTTCGAAAGCATCTACAATACCTTGTGCTAACGGATCATCTGGACCGACAAATACAAGATCAATACTTGTATCCTTAGCAAAGGCAACCAGCTCGTCAAATTGGAAAACACCGATCGGAACACATTCCGCAATTTGAGCAATACCAGCATTACCTGGTGCACAATATAGTTTGCTAACTTTATCACTTTTGTTCAATGACCATACGATCGTATGCTCACGACCACCGCTACCAATAACTAAAATATTCAAGGCAAGGAATCTCCCTTCATTTTCAAATTAATGTTTGAAATGACGAACGCTTGTAAATACCATCGCAATGTTATTCGCATTTGCGACTGCAATAGACTCTTCGTCTTTAATTGATCCACCTGGTTGAATAATTGCTGTAATACCAGCTTTAGCTGCAAGTTCGACAGTATCTCCCATCGGGAAGAATGCATCTGATGCAAGAATTGCTCCTTGAACATTGTCTGCAGCTTGCTCAATTGCAATACGAGCAGCACCAACACGATTCATCTGACCTGCACCAACTCCGATTGTCATATCATCCTTAGCTAGTAGAATAGCATTAGATTTCACATGTTTTACAACTTTCCATCCGAATAGCAGTTGTTTCATTTCTTCTTCAGTAGGCTGACGATCAGTTACCACTTGAAGATCTTCTATTTTAATATTATGAACATCACTCTCTTGAACTAACATCCCGCCATCTACTGATGTTACTACCCAATCAGCTTGACGCTCACCAGCTGCTTGGAATTCACCTAGCTTCATAAGACGAATATTTTTCTTCTTAGTCAATATTTCAAGTGCTTCCGCAGTAAAGTCCGGAGCAATGATGATTTCAAGGAAGATGCTTCCTAGAAGTTCAGCAGTTTCCGCACCAATCGTACGGTTAGCAGCAACAATACCACCAAAAATAGATGTTGGATCAGCTGCATAAGCTTTTTGATAAGCTTGATGAATATTTGCTCCGATACCTACTCCACATGGATTCATATGCTTAACAGCAACAACTGCAGGCTCTTCAAATTCTTTCAAAATTGCAAGTGCTGCGTTCGCATCATTAATATTATTGTAAGAAAGCTCTTTACCATGTAGCTGCTCGGCAGTTGTAATGTTTCCACTAGCCGCCAGCGGCTTTTTGTAGAACGCTGCTTTTTGATGAGGGTTCTCACCATAGCGCAAATCTTGAACCTTCTCATAAGTAACAGTATAAGTTTCAGGAAGCGGATCACCTTGAAGCTTAGACAAGTAATCAGAGATTAGAGAATCGTATGCTGCAGTGTGGCGGAATACTTTAGCAGCAAGACGTTTACGAGTTACTAACGTAGTATCGCCCTCGGCTTTAAGCTCTTCTACAATTCCAGCATAGTCACTAGCGTCAACTACTACAGTAACGAATGCATGGTTTTTCGCAGCAGAACGAAGCATCGTCGGTCCACCGATATCGATGTTTTCAATTGCATCTTCATACGATACATCCGGTTTTGCAATCGTTTCTTTGAAAGGGTACAAATTTACTACTACTAGATCGATATAATCAAGCCCAAGATCTTTCATCGCTTGTTGATGCTCTTCACTATCACGAACAGCTAATAGTCCACTGTGAACTGCTGGGTGCAAAGTTTTTACACGTCCATCCAAAATTTCAGGGAAACCAGTAACATCAGAAATACCGATAACAGGTACCCCTTCTTTTTGCAGTAAATTGAAAGTACCACCTGTAGAAATAATTTCAACACCTTGCTCAGCCAATGCTCTCGAGAACTCAACGATTCCTGTTTTGTCAGATACACTAATTAACGCTCTACGAATTGCCACTATTTACTCCTCCTACAAACTTTTTATAGCTTACATTTGCTGTGTAACCACTAATTTTTAATAAAGTTACTTTATTTCGGTACTCCGACCACGTATGATCCATATTAACGAAAAAAGTTGCTTTATCACTCTATCAATTGTCG
>DXHF01000081.1 GCA_019113605.1 Candidatus Paenibacillus intestinavium | reverse complement strand
GCGAATATGATGTTGTAAAGTGAGGTTTAATATGGAAATAATGGGAATTATCTTAGTCGTTCTGCTGTTTGTTATTGGAATGATAGGAACAGTTTACCCGATCTTACCAGGTGTATTTGCCATCTATGCTGCGTTTTTTGTGTATGGTTTCTTTATTACCTTTGAAAAGTTTGGATTTTGGTTTTGGTGTATCCAAACGGTGATCCTGCTAGCCTTACTGATTGCTGACTACGCAGTTGGTGCAATGGGCGTGAAAAAGTTTGGCGGTTCAAAAGCTTCTATCATTGGCTCAACGATCGGAATTATTATTGGTCCATTTGTATTTCCAGCATTCGGATTAATATTAGGCCCATTTGTAGGTGCTGTATTAGGGGAATTAATGATTGGAACGAAGTTTAAGCAGTCTATGCTTATTGGCTGGGGATCATTAGTTGGGTTATTCAGCAGTATTGTAGTCAAAATCATCCTGCAGCTTATTATGATTATTGTATTTATTTTATGGATATGGGTTTGGTAACGTAACATATGAAGATTAGCTAATACTACCGAGGTGATTTTTCATGTTTTGGGAGGATGCTCAAGTAGTCTATGAAAAATTGTGGGAGGTTATCGAATGATTAATGTGACGATTTGGAATGAGTTTTTGCACGAGAAGGAACATGAAGAGGTAACGCGAGTTTATCCCGAAGGGATACATATTGCACTGCAAAAGGGATTAGCATCAGATGAGTTGAATATTCGTACAGCAACGCTTGAGGAAGCTGAGCATGGATTAACTGAAGAAGTACTGCAGCAAACAGATGTACTTGTGTGGTGGGGACATATGGGGCATGATCGCGTTGAGGATCATATTGTTGATCGTGTTCATGCACGTGTTATGGAAGGAATGGGCTTAATCGTACTTCATTCCGCCCATTTTTCTAAAGTTTTCAAAAAGCTGATGGGGACAGGCTGCGATCTGAAATGGCGTGAGGCGAATGAGAAAGAACGTCTTTGGGTCGTTAATCCAGGCCATCGTATTGCTGAAGGACTACCAGAATATATTACGTTAGAGCATGAAGAAATGTATGGCGAGCATTTTGATATTCCAGCTCCAGATGAACTAGTTTTCTTAAGCTGGTTCCAAGGTGGAGAAGTGTTCCGCAGTGGATGTACATTCTATCGTGGACAAGGTAAAATCTTCTACTTTAGACCAGGTCATGAGACATTCCCGACCTACTACAATGAACATATTCTCAAAGTTATCGACAATAGTATTCATTGGGCTAAGCCAACGATAACTGCGACGCCAGTAAGAGGGAATCATCAGCCATTAGAAACTTTGTAAGAGGTAGTTCAGAAAGCAGACTTTGATAACGAAGTAATGCATTGTAGCGTAGTCGCTTCGAATATGGAGTGAACTTGGAAAGTGCGGTTCGCGTGTACCAAACACGTACACTTGCGCTTCCACCTTTCTCAAGTAGCACTCCATCTTCTCGGTTCTGAAAGTCCGCTTTTTGAACTTATACTAGATTAATCAATTTAGATGGAATGGACTTAGATATCATATGTTGAAAAAGGATTCATTACTTAAAGGTACACTTATTCTTGCATTAGCAGCTCTTGTGGCTCGCGTATTAGGTATGTTCCAACGTATTCCGCTCGAATATATGTTGAACGAAGATGGACAGACTGCATTTATTGCCGCTAACCAAATTTATTTGCTATTACTTGTTATTGCTACGGCTGGTTTTCCTAGCGCAATTAGTAAAATGGTTTCTGAAAGAATGGCTGAAGGTAAGTATCAAGAAGCAAAACGCATCTACAAAGCGGCTCTCGTATTCGGGGCTGTTACAGGGTTATTATTAGCTCTGTTTATGTATATTTTCGCACCTATGTACGCGTCCATTGCTAATAAAGGTTCTATTACTCTTGCTGTACAAGCAATAGCACCTGCTTTAATTCTTTTCCCAGTTATCGCGATGATGAGAGGCTATTTCCAAGGTCGCCAGATGATGGCGGCAGGCGGTATCTCACAAATTGTGGAGCAGTTTGCCCGTGTTATCCTCGGTTTATTACTTGGTTATATATTCTTAAGCCTTGGCTATAGTGATGATTGGGCTGCTGCTGCGATTACGTTTGGTAGCGTATTTGGTAGTATTGGTGCATTTGCAGTTATGCTACATTATGCTCGTAAACTTAAAATTCAAGATAAGAAGTACGAAGGGAATTTCAATGCTGAAGCAAGAGCGGCATTAATGCCTAATCAACCATTTACAATTGAAAATGGTCCACAGCTGAAATTCAGAACAATTTATAGTGAAATATTGAAAATGTCTTTACCAGCTCTCGTAACTTCCATGACAATAAATTTGGTGTATACGTTTGATACAACCTTTTTCTATCGGATTACAGAAAAGGTGTATAGTCTTGTCCATGCAACAGAAGTATATGCTGATCTCGGTATAAAAGCCCAATCATTGGCGGGTATTCCACCGATCTTAGCTATTGCATTAGGATCTTCTATTATTCCGATTATTTCGGCTGCCTTTGCCCGAAAAGATCAGCAAGAGGTGAACAAACAAACTTCTGCTGTTCTGAAAATTGTATGTATTACAGGTGTTCCCATCGCTTTATACTTAACGGTTGCTGCTTATTCAGTTACAGGATTATTATTTACTAGCACTCGTGGTAGTGAAGTTGTAGCGATGTTATGTATAGGTACAATATTACAAATTACAATGATGACTACAAACTCGATTTTATATGGAATGGGCAAACAACGTCAGACGATGGTTAATACTTTAATCGGACTAGCTGCTAAAGTTATTATTAGTGCCCTATGCGGTATGTATTTTGGAGTTGCTGGTTTTATAATTGGTTCAACAGCATGCTTCCTAGTCGTTACGTTACTAAATTTATATTTAATCCGTAAAGATGTTCAATTACAAGTACTTGGCAAGCGTTGGATACCATATTTGATTGCGGTTATTATTTCTGCTGGGGCAGCGTGGTTGACTCAATTTGGAGTATTAGAACTTACGGCTAATATTGCTAATAAGTTATCGTATCTACTTGCAGTTATGACATCAGGAATAATTTTAAGTCTTTTGTACGGTATATTATTGCTTAAACTTAAAGTAATAACGACAACAGATGTCGAATCATTGCCTGGGAAATTACGCGGACCAATGAAGAAAGTTATGCGGGTACTTAGGGCAGGATAATGAGTGTAAAGTAGTTGGGATACTGCAATAGAACGGACTCACAGTACGCTA
This sequence comes from Candidatus Paenibacillus intestinavium, assembly GCA_019113605.1. GTDB lineage: Bacteria > Bacillota > Bacilli > Paenibacillales > Paenibacillaceae > Pristimantibacillus > Pristimantibacillus intestinavium. The sequence goes on along the minus strand of DXHF01000081.1, from coordinate 8,078 downwards.
ATTAGTGTACAACCTACACATTAGGATGTAAGAGGACACTCAGAACGTTATGGATGGGTATACGCTCAACATTCATTAGTATTTGAGCGTATAAGGTCCTCTGAGTCCGCGTAAACTCAAAATAAGCAGAAAACACAGAAATAACGTCCTTACAGTCCGTTAATTTGTTTAGAATGCTTTCGATGTTACTTTTTGTTAACAGAGAGGTACATCGGGATACTACAAAGAGTTTTAGGAGGAATGAAGAAGATGAATAAAATTACAACGGATTCACAATATCGGGAACAAATTGTACAAGAGCATTTAACGATTATTGTATTCAAGACAACATGGTGCGGCGATTGTCATTACATTAATCCCTTCATGCCGGAATTAGAAGAACAATATAAAGGTAAGGTTGAATTCTATGAAATTGATCGTGATGAATTACCTGATCTTTGTTCTGAATTGAATATTCTTGGTATACCAAGCTTTGTTGCATTCAAAAATGGTCAAGAACTGGTTCGTTTTGTTAACAAATTACGTAAAACACGTGAGGAGATTGAACAGTTTGTGAACCGTGCACTTGATGTTGCCGATGCAATCTAGTTATGACTTAAGTTTCACATTTTGAACATGGCTTTTACCTAATTGTATAGCTATAATTAATGTAACATAATAATTGGAATTAGGTGAATACATGAATGTTTCAAAAGGATTTCGCTTTTTTGCATTGATTTCCTGCATAGGCATGCTACTTGTACTGCTAGGCGGTGCATTAGTAACAAATACAGATTCTGGTGCCGGCTGTGGTACTGATTGGCCTCTGTGTCATGGTAAATTTATACCTGCGTATACAGTTGATTCAATGATTGAATATTCTCACAGAGCAGTTACCGGCGTGGAAGGTCTTATCGTTGCGGGTGTCTTTATCGCTATTTATCGTATGTACAAGCGTGAAGGTAAAGCCTATCGTGAGCCAATGCAATATGCTTGGTATGCACTATTATTTACGATAATTCAAGCATTGATGGGGGCAGCTGCTGTAAAATGGCCTCAATCCGATGCTGTTATGGCGATTCATTTTGGTATATCTTTAATTGCCTTCGCTGCAACGTTATTACTCGTTATCTGGTGTTATCGTGATAAAAAAGGCATTGTAGAGTCGGCTCGCTATCCTCGATCGCTTCTACCGTGGGCAATAGCTATTTCGATCTATACGTATGGTGTCGTATATTTAGGAGCTTTCATTCGTCATACAGATTCAGCAGGTGGTTGCCTCGGCTGGCCTTTATGTAATGGAGAAGTTGTACCTGAGTTATCAGGAGCTACTGGAATAGCATTTATACACAGAGTCGCTGCTGCGATATTAGGAATTCTACTTATAATATTGTATTTCAATATTAAGCGATTAACCGGAAAGAGCTCACTGACGAAATCATCAGCTGTAATTGTTATACTCGTTATTGCTCAAATATTCAGCGGTGCTTGGCTAGTTAATACGATTGGTAATGTGAACTGGTTTATATTCACAAGTTTACTCCATAACTTAATAATTGTTGCGCTGTTCGGCCTATTAGTGGATCTTGTTATTCGCTCTTGGATATATCGCAAGGAAGAATGATGCATGAATCTGCTATTGCCCCAAGGAATAGCAGCTTTTTTGTCGCATCATGATCACAAATGGCTGTTTTGAACTACCTAATAAAATGAAAGCTCAAAACAGTTGCTTGTCAGCACCAAGAAGATGACCCACAGCGGAAATGAGTAGCACAGCGTACGTATTGTGTACGTGAGCACACACAGGCTTTCGATGGGGGGCAGATTCGCCGTCGACTATGCTACGTTAGCGTAGTCATCGTGATCACAAATGGCTGTTTTGAACTACCTTTACATAATGTTCTTCAATAGTTGCTACACTATACGATAAGAATGGAGTGAGAAGTATGCTGCAGTTTATGTTTCAACAACCGGAACAGCCTCCAACAGGAAAGTACGCTGAAGTAGATCAATTATTAGAAAAATTCGCTATGCAAATGGAGAGGCGAAGTAGCAAAGCGGACGATAACAAGGAAAAGTGGACGAAATTTGAAATATGGACGTTAGGTTTACAGGCATCACTCCGTGAATTATATGCGAGTCATTATGCTGCACAAAAATTTCGTGAAAAGATTGTATTGAATTCGATAAAAGAGATGGACGCAGAGCAAAAATTAGATTACGCTAGGTATGTATATTTTGACAAAAATGGTTTTATAAGAGTCTTTTCATTGCTTGATAAATTAGGAACTTTTTTGAATGCACTTTTGGAATTGAAAACGGAGAAAATAAAAGCACACTTTTCTTATTTTACTGTTTTACGAACGATGCGCGAACGCCAAGTACATGTGAAATTAACAAAGCCTTTGAATGAGTTAAAGGAACTAAGTAAGGAACCAACACATCGTCTCCGTAAACGAAGAAATACGGAGACGCATTATATGAATTCAGAAATGCATGATGATTTAATTCAACGAACGAGAATGTATGGCCAAGAATTAGTGCTAGAAAATTTAGATCAACAGATGAATGATTTAGCAGTTGGTTTAGATTTAGCTATGCAATCAATTAAGCTTACATTCGAATATGCTCAGACACTGGTACATCGTAATTAACCTGCGTTTCATGAAGAAAGCTAGTTCGAACTGATCGTATGTGATTAATTTGAACTTTTATCGGAGAAGGAGAATGTTTGTGGAGCTTAAGGGGAAAAAAGCTTTAATAACAGGAAGCGCAAAGGGATTAGGAAAACGAACGGCGATGGAGCTAGCCTCAAAGGGATGTAGTATTATGATTCATTATATGGAAAGTGAACGGGAAGCACTGGATGTACGTAGGCAATTGTTGAAGCTCGATGTTGATGCAACCGTCGTTCAAGCTGATATCGCGAAGCCAGAGGGTATTGATAAGCTCACAGCAGGTGTAGAGGCATGGGGCGGTGTGGACATTCTAGTTAATAATGCGGGGCCTTTCGTTAGAGAGCGTAAATTATTCCAACAATATGATGAAGAACTCATAAGATCACTTGTTCAAGGAAATTTATTATCAGTTATGCTGTTGAATCATAGACTACTGCCTTATATGCGGGAAAAACGTTGGGGAAGAATTATCCATTTCGGCTTTGGCCATGCTAATGAAGCGCGCGCATGGCCGCAACGAGCTGTTTATGCTGCTGCCAAAACGGCGTTAGTTTCATTTACAAAATCACTCGCCGTTGAAGAAGCATCTAATGGTATTACTGTTAATTTGATTGGGCCTGGAGATATTAAAGGTGACTATAAGGAAAAGTCGATCCATGAAGCCATTAATGATTTGGATGGCGAGACGCCTATCGGTAGACCAGGTACAGGTGAAGATGTTGCGCGTGTTATTTCTTTTTTATGTGATGAGAAATCGAGTTATTTAACGGGAAACATTATCGATGTCACTGGCGGATTTGATCCCATTCGCGCTAATATTGTAAAATAAGAAAGGCGATCCAATTCCCTATGATGGGATGGATCGCCTTTTTGACCACATAGTAGCGGTTATATTAGAATACTTGAACAACCTCTACGATGCCATCTACTTCTTCAAGCAGTGCACGCTCAATACCAGCTTTTAGCGTAATTGTAGAACTTGGGCAGCTTCCGCATGCACCCATTAGACGAAGCTTAACGTAACCATCTTCCACGTCTACTAGTTCGACGTCACCGCCATCACGTTGTAGAAATGGACGAAGTTTGTCAAGAACGTCTAATACTTCATCATATTGTGTATCTTGTACTTGTTCACTCATTGCATTCATCTCCTTTCTCCTCTATTATAGTACAAAGTAAAGAAAAATCATACTAAAGTCAATTAAGAACTTGAAAAGTAAGGTGTTATATACATGCTGAAACCTACAGTTGAATTTTGTGCAGGCAATATGCATCACGGCACAGAAAGATTACTTGATAAATATGAAGCAGATGACGACTTTGAAGGAACGGAATTTGGCTGCTTAGGTAATTGCGGCGAATGTTATTTGAAGCCATTTGCACTAGTAAATGGATCAATCGTCGCAGCAGATTCCGTTGAAGAGTTGGAGCTAAAAATCGAAAAATTCCTCATTGATGAGGAAGAGGATATGGCAGCACTAGATAAGCTAATCGACACCCTTTAGAGGAAGTTTAAAAAGTGGACTTTGATAACGATGAGTAGGCTAACGTAGCATACTCGACATCGAATATGAAACGAACTTGGAAAGTACGGTTCGCGTGTACCAACAACGTACACTTGCGCTTCCGCCTTTCTCAAGTAGCGTTCCATCTTCTTGGTTTGCGAAAGCCCACTTTTTGAACCTTCATTGAAAGCTTCGTGCTGAACATTGATCGCTTGTGTACTCGTACCGTACACGTTGCTGAGTTTTACTTCGTAGCATAGTCGACGTTGAATATGCTATGAAGCAAAACTTCATTATTAATGCTTAGCGCGCCATAATACGCCACTTTTAATTAATCGTGGTATTCTTCCGCGCATCGAAAGTTTCTCCATTACACCGAAACCGTTATGTTTACCAAGTGCCCCAAGTGTACCTCTAAGCTTGAATGGTTCTAATTGAAGAGAATAATTATTCCATATCGCATGAAGTACTTTCGCTACACGTTCTCCTTGTAAGCCAGCTACTTGAGCGCTTGGTGAATATTCTGAGCTTACGCAATCACCAATTACAAAAATATGCGGATCATCAAGCAGTTGATACTGTTCATTAACAATTAATCTGCCCTGTTTATCTTTGGCAGCCTGTATTTGTTGAACTAATGCTACGGGCTGAATTCCTGCAGTCCATAAAATTGAATTCGCTTCGATCGGACGAGATTGATTCTCAGCATATAACACCCCGGACTCAATTCGATGGAGTGCCGTATTAATTAATAAATTTACGTCATGCTCCTGAAACCATTCCGCTACATAAGTTTGCACATTTGAGGGGAAACTTCCTAATAGATTTGGACCGCGATTGATTAATGCGATGTTCAGATCAGGACGACTTTCACGAAGCTCAGATGCCATTTCAACGCCACTTAGTCCACCGCCTACAATGGTAACTTGTCCATAAGGCTTCACATTATTCAGATCAGCGTAGGCTTTTCGAGCAGTTTGGAATGTTTGTAAACTATTCGCATATTGCGATGCACCTTCAACACCATGATAATGATCGATACAGCCAAGGCCAATAACGAGTGAATCGTAGTGAATAGGATCATGACCTTCTACGTATACAGTCTTTTGTTCACGATTAATTTCAATGATTTCGCCTAAAGCCAAGTGTACATCCGGGGAATTAGGAAAGGCAACTCGTAACTGTAGATCAGATGCTGTTCCAGCAGCAAGAGCATAATATTCTGTTTTTAACCCTTGAAAAGGTGAACGATCGACAAGTGTGATTGAAGTCCCTTTCGGTAATCCTTTATTCAATAACTCATTTATTAATGCTAAGCCACCATATCCTCCGCCGAGAACAACTAAGTTATAACTCATTTTGTCATCTCCAATTATTAGTAACCGATTAAATTAGAGTGCTGTATAATAACTCTAACATTGATTATTATAGAGTAAGCTTGCTGTATAGTACAATCCATCAATTATGATAATCTGTTTATGAGAAATATTAACAACTGGTTAGAAACGAATTTGTTCAACTATTGAGCATTAAGAAATAGTGGAGTATACTTATACTATATTAAGGTAAGTGAATATCTCTAATTGAGATTCTTATAACGTAACGGCTTCCGATGCTGCTTTTCATTACAGAGTAGTATTGTGGGAAGCACATGAAAAGTTAAGCTAATGCTTTCGAGGTTACTTTTCGTTAGCAAAGAAGTATTTCGAGCAGTTAACAAAAAGTTTGTAGGAGGAAATAACATGATTACAATTACTGAACTTGCAGGGGAAAAACTTAGTGAGATGCTTGAAGCGGAAGAAAATGATCAAATGTTTTTACGTGTAGGTGTAAAAGAAGGCGGCTGTAGCGGTTTCTCCTACGGTATGGGATTTGATGATGAAGGACAAGAAGGAGATACATTGCTTGAAGTTAATGGTCTTAAAGTAGCAGTAGATGTAGAAAGCGCAAAATATTTGCGAGGTCTTGTTATAGACTATAAAGAGGCAGCGATGAGCGGTGGTTTTACAATTGAAAATCCTAATGCAACAGCTACTTGCGGTTGTGGTTCTAGCTTCCGTACAGCGGCAGCAGCGGGTAACCCAGCAGCAGATCCTTGCTAATTGTGAATTGAAGAAAGGGGATCATCTCTCAGTCATTAAAATGACTGAGAGATGATCCCCTTTTATCTGTTATATCTATACTATTATGCGGCGAGTAAGATCCTTCTAATTGGCTTCAATTAGAGCTCATTCACTTTAATTGATTATGTTCTCTTGATATTTCGATAAGCTCTGTTGCAGGAGCTTGGGAAAGGAGGTAGATTCCGTTTCCATAGTCGAGTGAAGTCAGATTGTTATGATTAGAATGGATTTTAGTCCGAATATAGACGAAAGGAGCGTTATAATCTTGCTTAATATCAATGCTTCCTGCTAATGGTAGCCCATCCTTATTTTCAATAGTTGAATGTTTACTATATTGAATGGAAGTAAGCAATGTTGCGTCATTAGAGGAGTTATAATCGTAAGGTAGCTTCTCGTTATTCGAAAATGCACCAGGCGAATTCCACGATTGTATGGCTTCAGATGGAGCATCATTTACGTCAAAATGCCATGTTCCGATCAGTAGAGACATAGTTGGCATAGATAATGTTGTAATTTCGATGCCAGAGGTTTCATACTGCCCTGTTTCAAGTGCTTTGTAGTGAATGATAATATCATAACGATGATAAGATGTAATTGGATCAGTATTTTCAATAACCCTATATTGTTGAATAGCAAGCTGTTGCTGAGCTCCAATGAATTGCATAGTAATGATGTCTTCCGATTGAAGGGATAGTTTATTTTTAGAATATAAAGTTGCTGCAATCTGCTGCTCTGTATTAACTTCGACAGCAATATAAGCATCCATCCATGCCATAAACGGTTTATCAGAATTTCCAGAGCTACAACCACCTAAAATTAACAACGCATTGAGCAGTAAGAATGTCGTAAATATACGCTTCATATTAACCCCCTATTATTATAACTTCCCAAGCAAATAAGAAGAAGCTTATAAGAGTTAACTCAGCCGCAGCAAGTTTGCTTAATATGTAGGATAAGTAGTTTTGAGTGAATTCCAAATATGAGCACTCTCTTGTAAAGAGTATACATGAATGGAAGCTAAATGGGAATAAAAGGGGCTAGATAAATATAGAAGCAAAACTGATGCGAGTTAAAACTTAGCATTAGTGTCGATGGGGCGGAGAAGTGGACTTGTTGCTTCATAGACTAAAAAAAGTATTATGGATCTAAGGGGAGAAAAACAATTGAAGGGAGTAACAAATTCCTTGTTGGTACATTAAGCGCAGCAGAAACATAAAGTAAACATAAATTTAAAAACGAGCCTCCAGAATATCACTTCTGAGGCTCGCCTTGCGTTAAGAGAGTCAAATTCGCCCTTTAACTTCATAAGTTTTTCTAACACACTAATTACTCAATGACCTCATACCCAAGCGTAGAGTAATTAATCACCATCCCACGCCGTAACGAAGAGAACTAATCGCTTCACCCACGCCGTAGCGGAGAGAACTAATCGCTAGTGGAGAAGCGATAGCGGTCGTTTTTGTCCTCGGATTTATACCGCTATTCCCTATACAATAAATCCGAGGACAACGGCGATCGGAACAGTGATTAGTTCTCGTAGCGGTCCCGATCGGAACAGTGATTAGTTCTCGTAGCGGTCCCGATCGGAACAGCGATTGGTTCTCGTAGCGACTCCCGAATGGTTCTCGTAGCGGCTACATAATAACAGGAATGTCCAATGACGCTTCAAGCTGCTGCTTAATGCTTGCCATTTGCTCCTGTGAAGGAGGTTTAATATGGTCAAGCTCATAGTCAAGCCCAAGACTTTTCCATTTGAATTTACCCATTTCGTGATATGGAAGTAGCTCTACCTT
>DXHF01000080.1 GCA_019113605.1 Candidatus Paenibacillus intestinavium | reverse complement strand
TGTTCTAATTGGTCTATAGATAGATGCTTCAAATCCTCGGGGCCATCTACATGTTCTAAAAGCACATTACTTTCCTCGCCTTCAAAAAAGATTGTGAACCCAATCCCTTTAATCATTACCATATATTATATCACATACATCGAATACTGCCTAATAGTAGCTCACAAGTGGATGTTTTGAACTACCTACTTCCAATAAAGGTAGTCTACTTTTTGAACTACCTCTATTAAGACTCTCTATGTACTAAGTAATCTGCAATCTCAAGCAACTGCTGTGGTTGTTGTAGGTTTGCTTCAATAATCGCTGTCTTCGCTTGCTCGGTAAGCCTCTGAACAAGAGCAATACTTTCATCCAATCCTAATAAATAAGGATAAGTCACTTTTTGTTGCTCAATATCACTATGAACCGGCTTGCCAAGCTTTTGTACATCCCCAACGACATCAAGAATATCATCTTGAATTTGAAAAGCTAAGCCGATATTTCTACCGTATAATTCAAGTTTTTCAATTTGGAACGCACTAGCACCAGCAGTTCTCGCACCTGCAAGTACAGAACAAACGATAAGATCACTCGTCTTATGTTCATGGATATATTCAAGCTGAGTAATTGAGGTTATTCCTTGTTCTCCTTGAATATCAGCCACTTGTCCTCCAACCATCCCTTTTGCACCAGCATACTTAACGAGATCATCAATGATATCTATTGCGACGGCAGCGCTAATATAACCTTTTTTTGCCATACTCGTCACAAAACCAAAGCTTTGCGTAAGTAATGCATCGCCAGCTAAAATAGCCATTGCCTCACCATAAACTTTATGATTGGTTGGCTTACCACGACGGAAATCATCATTATCCATTGCAGGTAGATCATCATGAATTAGTGAATAGGTATGTATATACTCAATTGCGCATGCAGCACCATATGCTTTTTCATAGATGTCGGCTTCGCCGTGAATCGCAAAAGCAGATGCTAATACGAGGTAAGGACGAATACGTTTACCACCAGCAGTTAGTGAATACTCCATCGCCTCTATAAGAGTAGAAGGGGCTCCTTCTAGTACGTTAAGTGACAATAGAAGTTGCTGACCAACTTGTTTTGTTACTATATTCACATGCTCTTGTATCGTAATTGAGTCATTCACAAGACTACTCTCCTTTTTCTAATTGAGCAGTTGGAAATGGTTTCGTTTCTGTACCATTGTCCGTTTCAATCAGCATTTCTATTTTCGCTTCTACTTGCTTTAATTTACCGTTACAAAGATTAGAAAGCAACATACCTTCTTGATATAATTCAATTGCTTGCTCTAGTGGTACATCACCATTTTCCAGTTGTGCGACTATCGTTTCAAGGCGCTCTAATGCCTGCTCAAAGCTTTGCTCCTGCTTCTTACTCATTACGAATCCCTCCAAACTTTTCATTGCTTTCAGTTAATCTTCATATGAATTGAAAAGTTACTCCGAAAGCATAAACTTAACTTTTCATTGCTTACAGTTAAACTTCTTTTTACTTACTTTTAGTGAAAGTTCAAAAAGCGGGCTTTCAGAATCGAGCAGGTGAAGTCAATTTTAGGAAGGAGGAAACGTAAATGTACGTACTTGGTACATGCGTACCGGACTTCCAAAATTCACTTCAGTTGCGATGTCGAATATGCTACAACGCATCCACTTCGTTATCAAAGTCCGCTTTTTGAACCACCTTTATTTATTTGCTGAACTTCACAATTCAATGTTCCATCTGCCAATCTCACTTCAATATGATTCCCAACTTTAACCTGATCTACTTTTTTCAACAGTTGTTCGTTATCTGTATAGGTCAAGCTATAGCCTCGGGCCATTACTTTAAGTGGACTTAGTGCATCAAGTTGCTTCATATTCGTAACAATTTGCATCTTTTTCATATCAAGCACACGCTTCATCTGATCATCTAATTGATTTCTCAACACATTTACATTTCGTGCTAACAGCATAATCCGATGTTCTGGATGTAGTCGAGCAAGCTTGCTTTCTTGTGCAGACAGCTTAAGTTTATGACTATCCAACTGTTTTCGCAAATTCACTTTAAGTCCTGTTTGCAAATAGTCTACTCTTTCTGCTTGCTGTAGGAAGAATCTTTTGGGTTGGATAAATGTCGGAGCTTGCTGCGCTCTACGAAGTCTCTCCGTCAGTCTTTCTAGCTTCGTATTCATCGCATAATGAAGCTTTTCATTATGTCTTGAAACGATAGCATTCAATTCTTTAACATGAGGGACCGCTAGTTCTGCAGCAGCCGTTGGAGTTGCTGCACGAACATCGGCAACAAAATCAGAAATCGTGAAGTCTGTTTCATGTCCAACTGCACTAATAATCGGTATACGAGAAGTAGCAATCGCTCTTACAACCACTTCTTCGTTAAATGCCCATAGCTCTTCAAGTGAACCGCCACCGCGTCCGACAATTATAACATCGCATTGCGAAGCTTCATTCATCATTTGGATTGCTTTAACAATCGATGGAGCAGCTAATTCCCCCTGCACTTGTACAGGTGCGATTAACATTTTTGCAATCGGATAACGACGCTGTATCGTAGTAATGATGTCTCGAACTGCTGCACCAGTTGGCGAAGTAATGATACCAATACTCTTAGGAAAAAGAGGAAGTACTCGTTTGCGTGTCTGTGCAAACAATCCCTCCTCTTCTAATCGAGCTTTCAATTGTTCATATGCAAGATACAAGCTACCAAGACCATCTGGCTGCATCGCATTCGCATAAAACTGGTATGCACCATCTCGCTCAAATACTGAAATGGTACCGCGAGCTAGAACTTTCGTCCCTTCTCGCGGTATAAATTTCAATTTGGCATTATGAGAAGCAAACATTACACATTTGATACGACTGTCCTTATCCTTCAACGTGAAATACATATGGCCACTTGAATGATGCGTAAAGTTAGATACCTCGCCTCTAAGCCATACATCAGACAATACTGGATCTACATCCATTGCCATCCGAATATATTTGTTGACTTCCTTTATCGTATAAATATGAGGCTCATTTCTCATGAATGTCTCACATCCCGTTTGCTTTTTTGGCAGCTGTTATTGTGTTTTTCATTAACATCGTAATCGTCATAGGACCCACGCCGCCTGGCACTGGCGTTATATGTCCAGCTACAGTTTTACAGCTTTCAAAATTAGCATCCCCAGCTAATTTACCAGTATCAAGTCGATTAATACCAACATCAACTACGACCGCTCCTGGTTTTACAAACTTGCTATCAATCGCATTAGCTCGTCCAATCGCAACAACTAAAATATCCGCTTGCTTCGCAATCTCTTCAAGATTAGCAGTACGTGAGTGACAAATCGTTACTGTCGCATTTTCGCGAAGCAGCAGCATTGCAACCGGCTTACCAACGATATTACTGCGCCCAATAACAACAGCATGCTTGCCGGCAATATCTACTCCACTGCGCTTAATTAATTCAATAACGCCTGCTGGAGTACATGGCAATAAGCTATCATCACCGATAACCAGATTACCAACACTTTCAGGATGGAAGCCATCGACGTCTTTATCTACACGAATTGCATCAATAATTGCTTTCTCGTTAATATGTTTTGGAAGAGGTAACTGTACGAGTATACCATTAATAGAATCTTGATTATTCAGCTTATCGATAAGCGCTAACACTTGCTCTTCCGAACTGTCAGCAGCCATACGATGTACTTCAGAATACATCCCTAATTGAACGCAAGCTTTTTCTTTCGAGCCTACATAAACTTTAGAAGCAGCATCTTCGCCAACTAATATTACCGCTAGGCCAGGAGTTACTCCTTTTTGTTTCAATTCAGCAACTTCATTAACCATCTCACCACGAATATCAGCAGAAATCTGTTTTCCATCAATAATTAGTGCACTCATAAATTATCTCCTCCAACTTTTCATATACATTCTTAATGTACTTTCCGTTAATGAAAAGTACATCGAAAGCTTAATCCCCAACTTTTCATATACATAAAGAACGAAAGAAGCTTATCGCATCATTCGCGACAAGCTTATGCTTTTTCTGAATCTAGGTTTTGCAGTAATCTTGCAAGTACTCCGTTAACGAATTTACCTGATTCCTCAGTACCAAAATGCTTTGCAAGCTCGATAGCTTCGTTCACCGCTACTTTTGGTGGGGCATCTTTGCTAAATACCATTTCAAAACATGCAAGACGTAAAATTTGTAAATCAACTCTTGAAAGTCGGTCAACCTGCCAACCTGTTAAATGAGTCGTTAATAAATCATCGATCGCTACTTTATGTTCATTCACACCTAACAATAACTTACGTGCAAATTCATTAGTCGCATCGTCACTTACTTTGACACTTACTTCATCGTCAGCTTTAATTTCTTCGATAATCATTTCTAAAGCTTCAAACACTTGCACATCGTTAAGCTCTAATTGATATAAACTTGCTACTACCATTTCTCTCGCTAATCTACGTTTCATATGCCCTCCACAACAATTTGCTGAAAATCAACATCTAATCTATGATCTCATCCCTGCCCCGAATATATTAATATCCGAAGTACGGAGCAGACCACAGCTCTAACGGTACGGCTTAAATAGCTTTAAGAAAGTTTGCCATAGACGTTCTAGTGGTGCTAGTGGATGCGAAGCGTATTCCTTCTCTTTTCCTAACCAGTAACCAACTGCTACAAGCAATGCTACAAATAGCATATCCCAAAAACCAACTATCAAATAAAGAATACCAAAGAAAAGACCAACACAAGCACCTATTATTCTTTTCCAATATACAGGCCAAAAATCCTTCCACATAGATAGCTCACCTCTATTCTACGCGACTTTTAATCGTATTCGTTTGAATAATGTTCGCTATATAGACAGACACATTAGTTACAGGGATACCAGTAATTTCTTCCAAATAATTTTTCACAGAGATTTGAATTTCCTCTGTTAATTGCGGAATAGAAACTTCACCGTCCACAACAGTACGAAGCACAATGTCCATACCCGTATCTGTAGCATTCACCCTAGCTTTCAAATCTTTTACACCACGTATCTTCATAGCTGCTTTAAGTGCAAGGTTTTCCATTGTTTCAATCGAGATACGGATGTCACCATACTCAGTACGCTGATCCACAGATTGGGAAGAAAGTGTACTGCGAGAAAGTGAGACTACAAAAAATCGCAAACTAATCAAGAACATTACGATACCGACAATAGCTAGCGCAATAAGATAATTAGTATTGGAATACAGCGTTTCAATGAAATCAGCGGAAAGTGTTTCGTTAATCCAAGCAAAGCCAACACATACGAATACTACCGAGATGATTCCAATAACAATGCTGTACAAAAACAACAATAGCTTGTCTACTACTCTGATCAATGTTCTTCATCCTCTCGATTAATGTAATCAACCCCCTTTACCGAGCACTGCTGCCCAATTCTAAGGGGGTTAATTGTTCTAGTTTACACGCTTTGCTTGATCATCATTGTCGACTTTCTCGTCTGGTTTAAGATGAACATCATGTACATGTACGTTCACTTCAACAACTGAAAGTCCGGTCATTACTTCAATAGAGCGTTTAATATTTTCTTGAACATTATTTGCAACTTCAGGAATTTTATAGCCGTATTGAATAATAACAGAAACATCAACGGCTGCTTCTTTTTGTCCAACTTCAACTTTAACGCCTTTAGCAACGTTTTTCTTCCCAAGCAGCTCAGCAATACCACCAGCTAAGCCACCACTCATACCTGCAATACCGTCAACTTCAACCGTTGCTAGTCCCGCAATTACTTCAATGACTTCTGGGGCAATTTGAATTGTACCCATGTCTGTTTTCTCATATTCAGCAATAATACTCATGCTGGTTACACCTCCAAATAATCAATACCTGCCTACGGTCATGCTTACCTCGTTACTTATTTCTATACTATAACATTCAGTAAGAATTATGACAAACTATATTGCATAGTGTTTGAACCTTTATTGGAATAGTGTATTGACGGCTTAAGCAGTACCATTAATATCATATTCTTCAAGGAACATAATATCAAAATCGCCACTTATGAACTTCTCATGATCAAGCACTTTCAAATGGAACGGAATAGTTGTCTTAATTCCATCAATTGCAAATTCCTGCAAGGCACGCTTCATTCGACTAATCGCCTCATTACGAGTTGGTGCCCATACAATCAGTTTTGCAATCATAGAATCATAATGTGGTGAGATGGTGTAGCCAGGATATACTGCGCTATCAACACGAACACCATTACCTCCAGGTGGTAAATAGAATGGAATATGACCTGCAGATGGCATGAAGTTACGTTCAGAGTCCTCTGCATTGATCCGACATTCAATCGACCAACCATTTATACTTAGATCATCTTGAGATAGAGAAAGTGGATTACCTTCAGCTACTGAGATCATTTCTTTAATAAGATCGGTATTCGTGATCATCTCAGTAACAGGATGCTCAACTTGAATACGTGTATTCATTTCCATAAAATAAAATTGATTGTCCGGACCTAGAAGAAATTCTAATGTTCCTGCTCCAGAATAATTAACTGCAAGAGCTGCACGAACGGCTGCTTGCCCCATCTTCGTACGAAGTTCAAGTGAAAGCGTAGCACAAGGAGCTTCCTCAATTAATTTCTGACGACGACGCTGTACAGAACAATCTCGTTCAAATAGATGAACCGCATTACCATGCTTATCAGCCATAATTTGAACTTCAACATGCTTCATACCAGTCAAATATTTTTCCAAATATACTCCGCCATTACCGAAAGATTTTTGAGCTTCCTGTTGTGCAGTAGATATTTGTGTAATCAAACTATCTTCATCGTCAGCAATTCGAATCCCTTTACCACCACCGCCTGCTGTAGCCTTAATAATAACAGGATATCCGATATCACGAGCAATCATAATAGCTTCATCCATATCTTCGATAAGACCATCTGAACCAGGTATGATTGGCACGTTAGCACTTTTCATCGTAAGCTTGGCAACTGCTTTATCTCCCATTTTTCTAATCGCCTCAGGAGAAGGTCCGATGAATGTAATATTGCATGATTCACAAATTTCAGCAAAATCAGCATTTTCAGCCAAAAACCCATAGCCTGGGTGGATAGCATCACATTCAGTAATCGTTGCAACGCTCATAATATTAGTTAGATTTAAGTAACTGTCCTTGGAAGCAATTGGACCAATGCAGTAAGCCTCATCAGCCAGCTTCACATGTAATGAATCACGATCAGCTTCTGAATAGACGGCTACTGATTGAATACCTAGTTCACGACAAGCACGGATGATTCGAACCGCAATTTCTCCGCGATTCGCAATTAATATTTTTTGAAATTTCACGAATGACGAACCCCTTTCAACCATTAAATTCTTGTAGTGTAAACGATTAGTCCGCTTTCACTAGGAACAATGGTTGACCAAATTCAACCAATTGGCCATTCGTTACTAAAATTTCAACGATTTCGCCATTAACTTCTGCTTCTAGCTCATT